>CAZSIC010000041.1:0-26909 GCA_964606845.1 uncultured Bacteroidales bacterium | reverse complement strand
ATATAATAATCCCGTCTGGTTCAGGAAAAGCAGCGTTAACAATGCCAATAATGTCGCAATTTTCCGATTTAATCGGAGTCTCCCGTCAGGCAACAGTAGTTGCTTTTCAACTGGGTGACGGTTTTACAAATATGATTACGCCAACATCTGGTGTGCTTATTGGTGTGCTTGGCGTTGCACGTATTCCGTTCGAAAAGTGGATTAAGTGGATTACCCCGTTCATGATCATATTATTGATCTTAGGATTATTACTTTTAATACCTACTGTAACTATGGATTTAAACGGTTTCTAGCAGGGGTGTGAAATTTCGTTTATCTGTAGTTTAATCTCCATCTGAATGTTTTTGGTGGAGATTTTTGTATTTCTTGAACTAAAGTTTCCTTTGTTAAAAAAATGATTTAAATTTATTTGTTAAAATTCATTCAGTTATTCACTAAAATCTAATAATTAAATTATGGAAAATCAAAGAAATACAGGAAGAGGGATTGTCGGTATAATCCTTATTTTAATTGGTGTTGCATTAGTTGGCCGAACTTTTGATATTCTTCCTCACCGAATTATGCGGCATATTTTTACCTGGGAAATGATTTTGATTGTATTGGGGATTATTTTTGTATCTACGCGGGATAATAAACTGACAGGTTGGATTTTATTGACGATTGGACTTGTGTTTTTAATTCCGGATATTTTATTTATACCCTACCCGGTTCGACGATTATTTTGGCCGGTAATATTAATCGTTGTCGGATTGTTAATCATCTTTAGATCAACAGGAGTTGCAAGAGCATCTAATGCAGGTACAGCAAAAGCTGATTATATCGATGATTTTGCTATTTTAGGTGGGGGCGACCGGATTATTACTTCAGAAAATTTTAAAGGCGGAAAAGTAACGGCTTTATTTGGTGGTTCTAAAATTGATCTAACCAAAGCCAAACTTGCCCCAGGGCAAAATGTAATTGATGTTTTTTGTATGTTTGGTGGTTCAACCTTAATGGTTCCTGAAAACTGGAATATAAAAGTCGAAGTGGTTTCAATATTAGGTGGTTTTTCTGATAAGCGAACGGTAAGTACCGGAACAACTATGGATGTTGGAAAAGAAATTATTATTCGTGGTTTTGTGATGTTTGGTGGTGGTGAAATAAAAAATTAGAATTGATTTTTTTACTTTGTAAAATAAAATTTTTTATTTCAAATTATTTTTATAGTTTTGAGGCATCAAAAAGCAAAAACAATGATCGTAAAAAATATAAACTGGTGGTGGTTCAATTACAACTCGGATAAATCGTGATGTAAGGAAACCATGCTATAAATAAAATAAAAAGCAGCCCTTCGAAATCACGAAGGGCTTTTTTTTTTACCAATAAATTAATTATGAATTTGAGAATAAATACAAAATTTTGGTGGTGGCACATGCTAATTCGCAACAAGTTGTGAGGTAAACGTGCTATGCCCAAATTAAATCCAAGGCCTGTCGTTTCCACGACAGGCCTTTTTTTTTAATCTAACGCTATAAAAAATATGAAAACAGTTACAACCAAATCAATTACAATGCTTGCCGATACACAAACGCCGGTAAGTGTTTATCTTAAAATCAGGGATATTTTTCCGGGCTCTGTATTGCTTGAAAGTTCTGATTTTCACCATCTCGATAATTGTTATTCATTTATCGGAATGAATGGTATTGCAGATTTTTCTGTTCAAAACAAAACCATATCTACAAAAGCCCAGGGTCATATTAATGAGAAAAAAATCTCTGAAAACCTAAACCTGGTGGATGAACTCAACGGGTTTATTCAATCTTTCAAAAACACCAGCACTGAATTTTTCTTTAATGGTTTTTTTGGATACATAAGTTATGATGCAGTTCAATATTTTGAAACCATAACGCTGCAAAACCGTCCGGATAAATCGTCTATTCCAGCCCTGCACTTTACTCTTTTCCGCTACATTATCGCTTTTAATCACTTTAAAAATGAGATTACAATTATCGAAAATTTATTGTCAGGAGAAAAAAGCGATTTACAAGGCATTCAATCAATTATTAATCAGGGAAAGGTTTCCAATTATCCTTTTCAGGTTACCGGAGAAGAATTGGCAAATATGTCCAATCAGGATTATATCGATAAAGTAAAACAGGGTAAAGCACATTGTATGCGTGGCGATGTTTTTCAGCTGGTATTATCGCGCAGGTTTTCACAGGATTTTCTGGGCGATGATTTTAATGTATACCGGCAATTACGCTCGCTTAATCCATCTCCTTACCTTTTTTATTTTGATTTCGGTAATTTCAGGTTATTTGGCTCTTCGCCCGAATCGCAAATCGAAATAAAAAATGATAAGGCATATATTAATCCTATTGCCGGAACTTATGCCCGAACGGGCAATGATATCGAAGATAAAAAGTTGTCCGAAGAGCTGTCTAAAGACCCAAAGGAAAATGCCGAACACATCATGCTGGTTGATTTGGCACGTAACGACCTCAGTAAAACAACCCGCAAGGTGAAGGTTGAGAATTTTAAAGAATTACATTTTTATTCTCATGTGATTCATATTGTTTCTAAAGTGTCTGGTGAATTGGATAAATTATCCGATAAAGTAAAAATTATAACCGATACTTTTCCGGCAGGAACGCTTACCGGAGCTCCAAAATATAAAGCAATGCAGCTAATCGATACTTATGAACCCACTGAACGTGGTTTTTATGGTGGTTGTATCGGGTTTATCGGTTTTAATGGCAATGTGAATATGGCTATTACCATACGCACCTTTTTGAGCAAAAACAATACCCTTTATTACCAGGCTGGTGCAGGGATTGTCTCCAAGTCAGATGAAAATAAAGAACTGCAAGAGGTAAACCATAAACTTGGGGCTTTAAAACTGGCCATAAAGAAAGCCAACAATCAACATAAGCCCGACAGCATAATAAATCATGTATAATCAATTTCAAAAAATTAAGCATAATGAAAGTATTAATCATTGATAATTACGATTCTTTTACTTACAACCTGGTGCACCTTGTCCAATCAATATTGCAACAAGATGTGGATGTTGTAAGGAATGATAAACTGGATATTGAAAAGGTAGCCTATTATGATAAAATTATGTTATCTCCTGGCCCGGGAATACCCGATGAAGCAGGGATGATGAAACAGGTCATTGAAAAATATGCTCCGGTAAAAAGTATTTTTGGAGTATGCCTGGGTTTACAGGCAATTGCCGAGGTATTTGGCGGAGAACTGACAAACCTGGATGAAGTTTATCATGGTATCAGTACCGAAATTTTGATAACCGCTAAAAACAGTCTTTTTACGAATATTCCTGAACGTTTTTTGGGAGCCAGGTATCATTCGTGGATTGCAGCTAAAGAAAAACTTCCCGGATGTTTGGAAATAATTGCTGAAGATGACAAAGGTATTATTATGGCCATTTCGCACAAAAGTTTTGATGTTAAAGGTGTTCAGTTTCATCCGGAGTCTGTTTTAACCGATGTGGGAGAACAAATCATTAAGAACTGGCTATTCGATTCGCAAAAAGCTGAGATTAAACTTCCAAGCTCCGGAGATAAATCTTTTGATATCAGTACTTTGTCGTCAAGGCTGCTGTTTTGTTAATAATAAATTGAAACGATTTAAAACTGAACTTAAAAAATACCATGAGAACAATACTAAATCAATTATTTCAGCATCATACATTAACACGAGATAATGCGCGGCAGATTTTAATAAAAATCGCCAATGGCGAATACAACCCATCGCAACTGGCAGCCTTTTTAACGGTTTTTCAATTGCGAAACATAACTCTAGACGAGTTGCAGGGATTCCGCGATGCTTTACAGGAGTTGAGCATCCGTATCGACCTGTCGGATTTTAATACCATCGATTTGTGTGGCACAGGAGGTGACCAGAAAGATACTTTTAATATTTCAACCTTAGCTTCTTTTGTTGTAGCTGGTGCCGGCGAAAAGGTTGTAAAGCACGGAAATTATGGTGTATCATCGACCTGTGGCTCGTCTAATGTTTTGGAATTTTTTGGCTATCAATTTTCGTCGGAACCCGAAAAATTAAAAAGTGAACTTGAAAATGCCGGAATTTGCTTTCTGCATGCTCCGGTTTTTAATCCTGCCATGAAAAATATTGCACCCATCCGGCGCGAATTATCGGTGAAAACTTTTTTTAACATGCTGGGGCCTATGATTAACCCTGCATCGCCCAAAAATCAATTAATAGGGGTTTTTAACCTGGAGCTGGCCAGAATGTATAATTATATTTATCAGCAATCGGATGTTAACTATCATATTGTACATAGTCTGGATGGATACGATGAGATATCCCTTACCGGTGGTACCCAAATTCAAAATAATTTTGGTATTTCTATCATCTCACCGAAAGAACTTGGGTTTAATACTGTTTTGCCGGAAGAAATAAAAGGTGGTAAATCAATAAAGGAATCAGCACAGATTTTTATGGATATTCTTAATGGCAAGGGTACAAATGCACAAAACAATGTGGTAATTGCAAATGCAGGAGTAGCATTAAAATCGATACACCAGAACAAAAGCTATGATGATTGCTTTGAAATAGCCAGGCGCTCGTTGCTTGGGAAACAAGCTTTAAAAAGTTTTAACAAACTCTTAAATCATTAAAAAAAATGGATATTTTAACAAAGATTATAAATCATAAGAAAGAAGAGGTAGCAGAACGTAAATCGCTTTATCCGCTTAAATTACTTGAAAAAAGCATATCCTTTAATATAAAACCGGTATCGTTAAGGAAGTATCTGCTAAAATCGGAAAAATCGGGAATTATTGCTGAGTTTAAAACCAAATCGCCTTCAAAAGGCGATATCAATCCTTATGCAAATGTTGCGGAAGTAAGTATTAAATATATGCAGGCCGGAGCTTCTGCACTATCGGTGCTAACCGACCGCAATTTCTTTGGAGGCAGCCTTGAGGATTTAACTACTGCGCGCAGATATAACTATTGTCCGATACTGCAAAAAGACTTTGTAATTGATGAATATCAGGTAATTGAAGCTAAATCTTACGGCGCTGATGCTATTCTTCTGATTGCTGAAGCTTTGACAAAAACAAAGATTGCAGCATTGGCTCAATTGGCAAAATCTTTACAAATGGAAGTTTTATTCGAAATTCATAGCAAAGAGGAAATCAATAAAGTAAACCAGTTCATTGATTTAGTGGGTGTAAACAATCGTAATCTTAAAACATTTGAGGTAAACATTAATCAATCGATAGATTTATCAGAATTTATTCCTGAAGACTTTTTGAAAATTTCTGAAAGTGGAATAAAAACGGCGAAAGATATTATTGAACTTAAAAAATATGGTTTCGAAGGTTTTTTAATGGGCGAAAGTTTTATGAGTACCCGAAATCCTGGAAAGGCTTGTAAAAAAATAATTCAGCAAATCTATCAATTAGAAAATAACGCTAAAAATCATTACAGCCATGAAGTTAAAAGTATGCGGATTGAATCATAAGGAAAATATCGAGGCGATAGTCTCGATAAAACCTGATTTTGTGGGTTTTATTTTTTATGGCCCATCAAAAAGGTATGTCTTTAGAAATAAACTCACAACCGGATTTTTAAAAAAAATCCCGGAAACGGTAAAGAAAGTAGGTGTATTTGTTGATGCACCTTTTCAAGAAATTACGGAGGCTTTCAATAAGTACAAATTAGATTATATTCAGTTACATGGAAAAGAAGACAGAGCTTTTTGTGAACAGTTATTTTTTAAAAATTTACCATTAATAAAAGCTTTTCAGGTTAATGATACATTTAATTTTAAGGAATTAGAAGCTTATCAACCTTTTTGCGATTTTTTTCTGTTTGATGCCAAAGGCAAATTGCCCGGGGGTAATGGGATTAAATTTTCCTGGGAATTATTAAAAAATTATTCGCTTCAGGTGCCTTTTTTTCTAAGTGGAGGTATTCGTCCGGATGATGTTGAAGTGATTCAATCTTTTCATCACGAAAAGCTTTATGGTGTGGATATAAATAGCGGGTTTGAACAGGAACCCGGAATAAAAAATGTGAATCAAATTGAAATATTTAAAAAAACAATTAAATAAAATAAGATATGAATATTAATGTTGACAACAATGGTTATTATGGCGAGTTTGGGGGAGCTTTTATTCCCGAAATGCTTTATCCCAATATTGAAGAGCTGCGGAAAAAATACCTTAAAATAATCCAAAGCAAATCATTTATTCACGATTTTAAAAGTTTGTTAAGAGATTATGTGGGCCGTCCAAGCCCTCTATTTTATGCTCAACGATTATCAAGCCATTTTAACACCCATATTTATTTAAAACGCGAGGATTTAGACCACACCGGTTCGCATAAAATAAACAATACGGTAGGCCAGATATTACTGGCCGAAAGGTTAGGGAAAAAGCGGATTATAGCCGAGACCGGGGCAGGCCAACATGGAGTAGCTACAGCGACTGTTTGCGCTTTAAAAAATATGGAGTGTGTGATTTACATGGGAGCAGAAGATGTAAGGCGCCAGGCACCCAATGTGGCAAGGATAAAAATGTTAGGAGCAGAAGTTATTCCTGTTCACTCGGGTAATAAGACACTGAAAGATGCTACCAACGAAGCGTTGCGCGACTGGATTTTTAATCCCGTAGATACACATTATATCATTGGTTCGGTAGTTGGCCCACATCCTTATCCTGATATGGTTACACGCTTTCAGTCTGTTATTTCTGAAGAGATTAAAAAACAGCTCAAAGAAAAAACCGGAAGTGCAAATCCCGATTATATTCTGGCATGTGTTGGAGGCGGGAGTAATGCTGCCGGCGCATTTTATCATTTTATGGATGATGATAATGTAAAGCTATATGCCGCCGAAGCTGCCGGTAAAGGAATAGAAACCGGCGAACATGCTGCATCCATTAACCAGGGTTCTGTCGGAGTGCTTCATGCAAGCAAATCATTTTTATTACAAACGGATGATGGCCAGATTATTGAGCCTTATTCTGTTTCTGCCGGATTGGATTATCCGGGTGTTGGCCCTTTACATGCTTTTTTACATGTATCTGGCAAAGCTAAATATATAAGTATTACAGATGACGAAGCGTTAGAAGCAGCTAATTTAACAACTATACTCGAAGGCATTATCCCTGCACTTGAATCGGCTCATGCACTGGCATTGCTCGATAAAATAGATTTTAAGGACAACGAAATAGTAGTCGTAAACCTATCAGGCAGAGGTGATAAAGATTTAGATACTTATTTGAAATATTTTAAACTTTTATAGCAATGAATCAAATAGATAAACTACTAAACCTAAAACAACAAAATATTTTGTCTGTATATTTTACAGCCGGATACCCGGAATTAAACAGTACAACAGAGATTATTGAAGATTTGGAAAATAGTGGAGCAGACCTTATCGAAATAGGAATTCCTTTTTCTGACCCTGTAGCCGACGGGCCTGTTATTCAGTATAGCAATAATGCGGCGATTGAGAATGGTATCACTTTAGCGTTAATATTTGAGCAGCTGGAAGAACTATCGCCCAAAAGTAAAATACCAAAAATTATGATGGGCTATTTTAACCCGGTATTAAAATTTGGCGTTGAACGGTTTTGTGAAAGTTGTGCCAGGGTTGGCATTGATGGTGTGATAATTCCTGATTTGCCATTATCTGAATATCATAACCAGTATCAGGAAATTTTTAGAAAATATGGAATCCATTTTATCTTTTTGGTAAGTCCACAAACTTCTAAAAAGCGGCTTCATGAAATAGAAAATTTAAGCACCGCCTTTATTTATGCCGTATCTACCAATTCTACCACGGGCGGCGCTGTTGATTTCAGTAAACAGAAATCCTATTTTTCTTTTTTAAAAGAGTATATATCCAAGCCTTTTTTAATTGGATTTGGCGTAAAAGACAACCAATCTTTTGCCGATGCTTGCTCTTTTGCAAACGGTGCTATCATTGGAAGTGCTTTTATAAAAGCATTATCTGAGAAAAAAAATATAAAGAATTTTATTCAGCAAATAACGTTAGAAAAATGATTATACAATTAGAAAAAAATATCGGTGAGGAGGCAAAATCAAAAATTCTGGATATGCTATCTGAAAAGAAGTTGAAAGCCAAAGAGGTTATAACCCAGGTAGGTATTTATCTTGTAGCTATTGGCACCACTAATTTCGACATTCGTGAAATTGGGAATATGGATGGCGTAGAGGATATTCATAAAGTGGATGATAATTATAAGTTGGTGTCGTCGAAATGGAAGGTAAAGCCCACTCAAATCGTGTTGGATAATAATGTTTATGTTGGGAGTAATGGATTTTCTATCATGGCCGGGCCATGTTCTGTTGAGGATGAAAGCCAGGTACATCGAATGGTTGAGTTTCTAAAAGAAAATGATATTCGAATCATGCGTGGAGGAGTTTTTAAACCGCGTAGTTCGCCATATTCTTTTCGCGGAGTGGGTATTGAAGGACTTAAAATGTTTTATAAAATTTGTAATTCGCAGGGTATTAAGATTATAACCGAAGTAATGGAACTCGAACAAATTGATTTGATGTATGATTATGTTGATATTTTCCAGGTAGGAGCCCGCAATTCGCAAAATTTTAATTTGCTTGATGCATTGGGAAAAGTTGATAAACCGGTAATGATTAAGCGTGGTTTAAGCGGCACAATCGATGAGCTGCTTTATTCGGCTGAATATGTTTTTAGCGGAGGAAACGAAAAGATTATATTGTGTGAGCGTGGAATTCGTACTTACGAAAAGGCTTATCGCAATACGTTTGACATAAATGCAGTGCCTGTTTTAAAAGAGAAAAGCCACTTACCGGTAATTATTGACCCATCGCATGGTACAGGTGCCCGCCACTTGGTCGAACCTGTTGCTTTAGCCGGAATTATGGCAGGGGCAGACGGAGCTATTGTTGAAATTCACAAGCAGCCGGAAAAAGCAATGTCTGACGGACAGCAAAGCCTTGATTTTTACGGAGCAAAAAATTTGTTTGAGCGCATGCGAAAAACCTATTCATTTAATAAAGAATTGCATGTTTCATAGATAAAGCGCAAATTTTTTTGATAAGAAATTTTTTGTTTTGAGGGCTTCAATTTTTTACACTAAAAATTTTACGTAGCGTTAAGCTATGATTCATGAAATTACGCTGAGAACTCTTTGCGAACCTCTTGTTTTCTTTGGGTAACTCTGCGTATTTATTGTGTTTTTTGTCCAAATAAATCACGGGCACTTCTATTAATAACTACTTCAAGCTATCCAAAATATATTTAACAATCGGATTTAGTTTTTGAGGTTTTTACTATGCCAGCTATTTCGGTCAAATTGTACTACTTAAAAAGCTAATAATAAAAAAATTAACTTTTATTGTTTATTTCTAATATAGATAAGTTTAATATTGGGATTATCTGATTCCCGCTCATCAATTTCAAACTTTTTTAAAGATGCAATTAAGGGAGTAAGCTTTTCGAAGCCATAGTTACGAGGGTCGAAATTGGGTTGTTTCTTTAATAGCAAGGTACCCACTTCGCCTAAAAATGCCCAGCCGTTTTCGTCAGCCA
Source organism: uncultured Bacteroidales bacterium (assembly GCA_964606845.1). Lineage (GTDB taxonomy): Bacteria > Bacteroidota > Bacteroidia > Bacteroidales > UBA12077 > UBA12077. The sequence continues at coordinate 17,335 of CAZSIC010000041.1, read as the reverse complement.
CATCGTTAATGGATGATGATATAAAATTAATGAGTTTTTTATCGGCCTGGTAAATACTTTTTTTCGGTTTTTTTGTTTTTTGGGTCGCTACATTTTCTGTGGGCTCATCTTCAGAGCTGATAATTTCGAGATAAACAAACTTATCGCAAGCCGCAATAAATGGTTTTGGAGTTTTCTTTTCGCCCATACCAATTACATGCATCCCGGTTTCTCTCAATCTTGTTGCCAGACGTGTAAAATCACTATCACTCGAAACCAGGCAAAAACCATCTACTTTACCCGAATATAAAATATCCATAGCATCAATAATCATGGCAGAATCCGTAGAGTTTTTGCCCGTTGTATAGCTGTATTGTTGTATCGGGGTAATGGCATTTTCAAGCAATACCGTTTTCCAGCCTTTGAGGGTAGGTTTAGTCCAGTCGCCATAAATTCTTTTAAAGGTAGGAATTCCATATTTTGCTATTTCCTCCATCATCCCTTTAATATTTGCATAAGGAATATTGTCTGCATCAATAAGTACGGCAAATTTTAGATCTTTTTTCATATATCTTTAAAAATGTTTTATTCAAAATCACAAGATACAATATTTCTATGATTTTTTGTAGCAACAAATTTTAAAAAATTAAATGATATTGTTTGTAACGAAAGCTGAATTGTTATTCAGAAGGGAGAGTAAAACAAAATTGGCTTCCTTTGCATATAGTGCTTTCAACCCATATTTCTCCATTATTCCTTTGGATAAATTCTTTGCATAAGATTAATCCCAGTCCGGTGCCTTTTTCATTATCTGTCCCCTTCGTGCTAAAATTTCTATCAATGTCAAATATTTTAGTTAATTGGTCTTTGGGTACTCCAACTCCGGTATCGATAATACAAATCTTAGACTGGGAAATACCTGTTTTTTTATTCTTAATTTTTTCAGTATTTAGTTCGATTTTACCTCCATGGGGAGTAAATTTAATGGCATTAGACAGTAAATTTCTGATTACCAGTTTTATAGACTCTTCGTTGGCTAAGGCAAAAACTTCTTGCGTAATTTGATTATCAATTGATAAATTTTTCTTTTTAATATTTTCGTTATAAATATCTAAAGCTTCTTCGGCAATATTTTTAATATTTATTTTTTCTGGTGTAAAATCAATTTTGTTAAGTTGAATTCTCGACCATGCCAATAAATTTTCTAATAACTCAAAAGTTTTTTCCGATAAATTCTTAATTAGTTTGATATAATTTTTTTTGTTCTCATCATCGAAAGAGTTATAATTTTGATATACAAGGTTAGATAATTGCATGATATTACCCATAGGGCTCCTGAGGTCATGTGCCAGAATCGAGAAAAATTTATCTTTAGTAGCATTCGCCTTTTTTAGGTTTTGAGCTGTTTCCACTAATTGTTCGCGGTCTTTTTTTCTTTCCGTAATGTCTTCTTTGATAGCCAGGAAATTAATAATTTTTCCTTCGTGATCTTTTATGGGCGAAATCGTAGCACTTTCCCAATAAGTAGTTCCATCTTTACGTTTGTTCAGAAATTCACCTTCCCATATATTTCCATTATGAATAGTTTTCCAGAGTTCCTGATACTCCTCGCGGGATGTATGTCCTGTCTTTAAAATTTTGGGATTTTGCCCGATAAATTCCTCATAAGTATAACCGGTAATTCTGGTGAATTGTGGATTGGCGTATTCAATATTACCTTTTAAGTCAGTAATGATAATGGACACAGGGCTTTGTTTTATAGCAGTTGATAGTTGTCTGATTTCTTTTTTAATAGCTTTCCGGTTTGATACGTCATTAATTGATACTACCCTAACTGTTTGGTTATTAAACTCAATGGTTTTGACTTTAACCTCTGCAGGGAATTCCGTTTTATCAATTCTAACAACTACTATTTCATAAGTTCCTTTATAATTTTGACTTAATTTTTCTTTAACAATTTCATGATAATCTTTTTTAATAAAATCGAATAAGCTGCTTTTTGCAGCAATTTTTTCATCAATACGTAACATTTCCAACAGTGCTGGGTTTGTATCAATAATCTTACCGTTTTGATGAATAATAATGCCTTCAGTGGTAACTTTTGAAAGCATTTTTAAACGTTTTTCAATTTGAACTCGATGGGTGATATCCCTTACAATGCCAAAAGCTTTTTCTTCGTCATTTAAAATAATAGGAACAGTATTTATATCAACATGCTTTGTTTGTCCCTTTCTTGTAATGATTCGTGCACTATTATGGAAACCATTTCCAATTTCGGAAAGTGATTTACTCGATTTTTTTATTTTTTTTAAATCATCAGGATGAATATAGTCCCAGGATTTTGTACCAATAATCTCTTCTTTTTTAAAACCAATAATCTCTGTAAATTTATCGTTGACAAATTCAATTTCGCCATTTTTATCTCTTATGTAAATGCCATCATTGGCATTTTCTATTAAAGTACGGTAAGTTTTTTCTTTTTCTGTAATTTTTAATTCGGATAGTTTGCGTTCAGTAATATCTCTGCTTATACCTAACACACTTTCAATTTCATTTTTGTCATTTTTTAAAGGAATGATATGCGTGTCGAGCCATACCTTACGCCCTCCATAGCTGCTTTCAGAAACAGTCTGTTTACTTTTTCCGGTTTTAAAAACAGATTGTATATAATTACATTGTTCCTGAGCAATATCTGTTGGGAATAATGATTGAACTTTTTTTCCAATGATATCTTCCTTATTTAAATTTAATTCTTTTGTAGCAAAAAGATTAATGTATTGAACTGTACAATCGGGAGAAATGATAAAAATACTTTCCTTTGATGAGTCTGCAATATTCTTATAAAAGGCAACCTGTTTTTTCAGATTGGCAACCTGATGTTCTAATTCTTTATATGATTTCTTGGTTGTCTCCAATTTATTAAATTTTAACTGCTTTAAATACAGCGTTTCTGGTGATTTTGTTTAATATTTTGAATTAAAAATAAACAAGTAACCATAAAGTTCGTGAAAATGAGTATTAAAGGCAAATAATAAATATTAAAATAAGTTTTTTTTTGATGAAATTATTTTATGTGTAAATTTAAGAATCGAAAAATATTATCATGACAAACCAGTTTTTTATAAAGAAAATTAAATCTATAGGTCCGGCGGCTCTGGTAACAGCAGCTTTTATAGGCCCGGGTACAGTTACAACTTGTTCTATTGCAGGTGCTAAATTTGGGTATGCATTATTATGGGGATTATTATTCTCGATAGTTGCTACTATTGTTCTTCAGGAAATGTCTGCTCGACTTGGAATTGTAAGCCGAAAAGGATTAGGAGAAGCTTTGCGAGAGCAATCGGCAAACAGGTTTACAAAATATTTGGCTATTTTTCTTGTTATATCTGCTATAGCGATAGGAAATGCAGCTTATGAAACAGGTAATATATTAGGTGGTGCATTGGGATTAGAAACAATCACCGGATTTTCAATCATTTCTTTCAGCGATTCTTTTTCCATCAATATTTGGGGGCCTATCATTGGATTATTTGCTTTTGGAATAATGATTTTGGGAAGTTATAAAACCCTGGAGAAAATTTTAGTTACACTGGTTATTTTAATGAGCCTGGCTTTTATAACTACTTCTATTGTTATTGCACCGAATTTAGGTAAAATCCTCAATGGAGTTTTTATTCCCGACCTACCAAAAGGTTCTGCATTAACTTTGGTTGCCTTAATTGGTACAACTGTTGTTCCGTATAATTTATTTTTACACGCATCTGCAGTGCAGGAAAGATGGAAAGATCATACAGGATTAAAACAGGCACGAACAGATATTTTTATATCAATTATTTTGGGCGGATTAATTTCCATGTCAATTGTCATTACTTCAGCTGTTGCGTTTTTAGGATCAGCCAATGAAATTCAAAATGCAGGCGATATGGCTATCCAACTTCAACCTTTACTCGGTAACTGGGCTAAAATTTTTATGGCATTTGGATTATTTGCAGCAGGGGTATCATCGGCTGTTACTGCTCCTTTAGCAGCTGCATATGCTACAGCTGGTATTCTTGGATGGGAAAAGAATTTGAAAGATAAAAAGTTTAAAGCCATTTGGTTTTTTATATTACTGGTTGGTATTCTTTTGTCAGCTTTTGGTTTAAAACCAGTGGAAGCTATTTTGTTTGCTCAAGTAACGAATGGAATACTTTTACCCATTATTGCCGTATATTTACTTTGGGTTATGAATAGCAAAAAAATACTTGGCGATTTTAGAAATAATGTTGCAACAAATATTATTGGTGGAATCGTAGTTTTAATAGCTATTGGATTAGGAATTCGAAGTATTTTGGGTGTATTAGGAATTTTATAAAATACAAATTATGAATATTGATTTAAATTCAGATTTAGGCGAAAGTTTTGGCCATTATATCATTGGAAATGATGAAGAAGTAATGAAATATATTTCGTCGGCAAATATTGCATGTGGTTTTCATGCAGGCGATCCTTTAGTAATTAAAAACACAATCCAGTTAGCAATAAAGAATCATGTTGCGATTGGAGCTCATCCCGGGTATCCCGATATTACAGGTTTTGGGCGCCGATCAATGAAATTAAGCAATGATGAACTTTTTTCCATGATTCTTTACCAGGTTGGGGCTTTAAAATCAATGACAGAATCTTTTGGAGAGAAATTGCAACATGTAAAGCTACATGGAGCTTTATACAACGATTTAGTAAATAATTCTGAAAAAACAAAAATTGTTGTAGAAGCTATATTAAAAATTGACCCGGAACTTATTTTTGTTGGATTAGCAAATTCAGAAATGTTAGAAACAGCGCATAAAATGGGTTTGCAAACTGCTAATGAAGTTTTTGCAGATAGGGCTTATAATGATGATGGTACACTGGTTCCCAGATCGGAAAAAGGCGCTGTTATTCATGATACAAAAGTTTGTATACAACGTGTTGAACAAATGGTTTTGGATGGCACGGTCACCTCTGTTTCTGACAGAAAAATTAAAATAAAAGGGGATACCATTTGTGTGCATGGAGATAATATAAAAGCAGTTGATTTTGTAAGAAATTTAAATCAATTTCTTTCTGAAAAGAACATCTTAATAAAATCGTTAAAGCATTAAAATTGTAAATTATGTTTAAATATCATCCGTTAGGTGATGCTGCATTTTTAATTAAAGTTGGTGATGATATTTCTCCTAATATTCACCGAAAGGTTAGAGCGCTTAAAATTTCAATTCAGAAATCAGAAATTAAGGGAATACAGGAAATAATTCCAGCCTATAATGAATTAATGATTTGTTATCAGCCCAAAGAATTAAATTATAATGATTTACTTACAAGGCTTAAAAAACTTGAGCGAAATATTGAATCTGTTGATTTACCAAAACCCAAGGTGATTCAAATTCCCGTATGTTATGATAAAAAATTTGCACCTGATATTGAGATCGTTGCTCAAAAAAATAAGTTGCTTGTTGATGATGTAATACAAATTCATACTTCTTCTAAATATTTAATTTACATGTTAGGATTTACTCCCGGATTTTGTTACTTGGGAGGCTTAAATAAAAAAATTGCAACACCAAGAAAAGATAATCCCAGAGAAAGAATTGAAGCCGGATCAGTTGGAATTGCAGGTAATCAAACCGGTATTTACCCTATTGATAGCCCCGGTGGATGGCAGATAATAGGAAAAATACCTCTAAAACTTTTTAATCCTGAAAATAAACATCCCTTTCTTTTGGAAGCAGGGAATTACATAAAATTTGAATCAATTTCAGTAAAAGAATTCGAAGAAATTGCAGCAAAAGAGACGAGAGGCCAATGAATTTATGAGTAAAATTAAAATTATAAAACCGGGATTACTAACAACGGTTCAAGATTTGGGGCGATATGGCTTTCAGCAATACGGGATGCCTGTTTCCGGAGCAATGGATTTTAACTCTCTAAAATTAGCCAATTTACTTGTTGGAAATGATCAAGGGGAAGCTTGCCTGGAAGCAACAATGAACGGGCCTACTATTGAATTTGAAGCTAATACTTTTATTGCCATTTGTGGGGCAGATATGCAGCCCGGGTTAAATGGTACAGCTCTGGAGATGTACACTACAATACCAGTAAAATCAGGAGACAAATTATCTTTCTCCAGTTTAATCAATGGATTCAGAACGTATATTGCTTTTGCAGGAGGCATTTATGTTCCTGTTGTAATGGGAAGTAAATCAACCTATCTGAGAGGGAAAATAGGTGGCTACAAAGGAAGACAATTAAAACAAAATGATATTTTAAATATTGGAAATACTACGAAACAGGTGCATATAAAATATGTACCTTTAAATATTCGGCCAGAGTATAAAGGTTCTTTTACAGCAAGAATTATTGCCGGGCCTGAAAATTATTATTTTACATTGAAAGGGCTTGATACTTTTATCGAATCTGAGTTTGAATTATCCAGACAGTGCGACAGGATGGGTTACAGGTTAAAAGGAGAGAAAATCGAACATAAGAGTAAAGCCGATATTATTTCATCCGGAGTAACTTTTGGCACGATACAAGTACCTGCCCATGGTGATCCCATAATTATGATGGCCGATCGGCAAACTACAGGCGGCTACCCAAGAATAGCCAATGTCATTACTGAAGATTTGCCTTATTTGGCACAGTTAAAACCAGGTGATAAAATTAGATTTAAGGAAGTGAAGCTTAACCAACTTACGTGGTAAGTTAATTTTTATTATTTAAGAATTTAAGATTTTTTTATCTTTATTAAACAAAATATTTTATTTTGTGTTTTAATACTGATTATATAATTTAATATGTTTAGAAAATTTATACATATCATAATTAGTCTCTTGTTATTGATTTCAATAACAGGATTTGCTGTTTCTAAACATTACTGTGGTTCCGAACTTGTTTCTGTTAAAATAAATCAGGAAACATCTCCTTGTTGCGATATGGAGGAAAATTGTTGCCAGAATGAAACTGATTTTTATCTGTTGGATAGTGATTTTTTGATTTCAACAAGTCAGTTATTAGAAGACCGCACAGAGCTGGAGTTTTTATTTCCGGTAATTTATATCTTTTTGGACTTAGAAACTCCTATTAGTAGAGATTTAGTTGATAATATTACAGAATCACCACCGCCTAAAAAACTTCAAGATCGCCTTTCTATTTTACAAAGCTTTTTATGTTGATTAGTATAATACCTGCTTTAGTGTAGGTTAATATTTTTATTTTCTACAATTTAAATATTCAAATCATATAAATATGCTTCAAAAAATTATTAAATTTTTTTTAGAGAATAAATTAGTTACCTTTTTGGTATTAATTGTATTTGTTTTATGGGGAATTGCTACCTCTCCATTTAACTGGGAAACTGGCATTTTACCCAATGATCCGGTTCCTGTTGATGCAATTCCGGATATTGGAGAAAATCAGCAAATTGTTTATACCGAATGGCCCGGCCGTTCTCCACAGGATATTGAAGATCAGATTTCATATCCTTTAACAACAGCATTACTTGGGATACCGGGCGTAAAAACAATCCGAAGTAATTCAATATTTGGTTTATCAAGTATTTATATCATTTTTGATGAAGATATTGAATTTTACTGGAGCAGAACTCGGATTCTTGAAAAACTGAACTCATTGCCGCAAGGAACACTACCAGAGGATGTGACTCCTGCTTTAGGCCCTGATGCCACTGCTTTAGGACAAATTTACTGGTATACACTGGAAGGCAGGGATAAAAATGGAAATCCCGCAGGTGGATGGGACCCTCATGAATTAAGAACCATACAGGATTTTTATGTTAAATACGGATTAACTTCTGTAAAAGGAGTTGCCGAAGTTGCTTCAATTGGTGGTTTTGTAAAAGAGTACCAGGTTGATATTGATCCCGGTGCCATGATAGCACATGGAGTTAATATTGAGCAAATTATGGCTGCCGTTAAAAATAGCAACATGGATATTGGTGCCCGTACCATTGAGTTTAACCGGGCTGAGTATTTGGTGCGGGCTTTGGGATATATTCAGGAATTGGAAGACCTGGAATATAGTGTTGTTGCGGTTAGAGACAATGTACCCATTCGACTGAAGGATGTTGCAAAAATAAATTTTGGTCCCGGAACCCGCCGTGGTGGTTTAGATAAAGGTGGCGCCGAAGCAGTTGGTGGAGTTGTGGTAGCACGCTATGGTGCCAACCCAATGGAAACCATAGAAAATGTAAAGGATCAAATAAAAGATATAGCGCCTGGTTTACCATCTAAAACATTAGAAGATGGAACCACATCGAAGGTTACCATTGTTCCTTTTTACGATAGAACCGGTTTAATCAAAGAAACTTTAGGTACACTTGAAGAAGCAATTTCTCTTCAGTTGTTAATCAGTATCCTTGTAATTATTATATTAGTATTAAACCTGAAAGCATCCTTTTTAATATCCAGTTTACTGCCAATAGGTGTTTTGATGACATTTATTACCATGCGTCAGTTTGGAGTAGATGCCAATATTGTTGCACTGTCGGGTATTGCCATATCGATTGGCGTTATGATTGATGTTGGAGTTGTTTTTACTGAAAATATAATCAGACATATCGAAAACGCAGCAAAGATCGGATCAAAAACGAAGAAACTAATAACCGTAATTTACGAAGGTGCTACTGAAGTTGCTGGCGCAGTACTTACGGCCATTACGACTACAATTGTGAGTTTTCTTCCTGTTTTTGCTATGCAAGCCGCAGAAGGTAAGTTGTTTAAACCACTGGCATTTACAAAAACATTTACAATGGTTTCTGCGCTAATTATTGGACTAATTATTATACCAATGTTAGCCCACCTGGTATTTTCGATAAAATTCGATAAAAACAAATACAAAAAGATATTAAATTTTGTAGCTGCTGTTGCCGGAGTTGTATTAGCCATATCAACCGGGTATTACATTGCCTTAGCTATCACGGCCATTGGAATAAATAACTATTTTGCTGACAAATGGCCCGATCTCCGTAAACAATGGGTTAACTATATTAATATTGCTATTGCAGCAGCAGTTGTTGTATTTTTCTTATCAAAAGTGTGGATGCCATTGGGGGCACAAAATTCACTTTTTGCGAATTTCTTTTTTGTATTATTAATGGTAGGTATTGTACTGGGGATACTTTCTACAGTAATCCTTTTTTATCCATCAATTCTAAAATGGATGCTTAATCATAAATGGGCATTCTTGTCTGTACCCATTTTTATCGTTCTGTTTGGAATTACAGCATGGCAAGGTTTCGATAAAGTCTTTGGGTTTATGCCGAAATTTGTGAAAAATAGTGATACCTATCAATCATTAAGTGAATCCGTTCCGGGCCTGGGAAAAGAATTTATGCCATCGCTTGATGAAGGTTCATTTCTTTTAATGCCTACCACCATGCCACACTCTGGTATACAGGAAAATTTAGAAGTTATTCGTATACTTGATAAACAGGTGAATGCAATACCTGAAGTTGAAATTGTAGTTGGAAAGTGGGGGCGTGTAAACTCTGCTCTTGATCCGGCGCCGGTTTCCATGTACGAGAATGTAATTAACTATAAACCTGAATATATCCTTGATGAAGATGGTTACCGGGTGCGGTTTAAAACCAACAAAGAGGGGGCGTTTATTTTAAAAAACGGTGAAACTTACCACCGGGAGAAAGATGGTTTTAAGTTAATTTCCCGAGATCAGCTTATTGAAGATAAAAAAGGCGATTATTTTCGCCAGTGGAGAGATGAGATAAAAACAGCCGATGATATTTGGAATGAAATTATTAAACAGGCCAAAATACCCGGATTAACTTCCGCCCCTAAGCTACAACCAATTTCAACACGTTTGGTTATGTTGCAAACAGGGATGAGAGCTCCAATGGGAATAAAAGTTTTTGGTCCCGATTTGGAATCCATCGAAAATGTCGGATTAGAGCTGGAGCAACATTTGAAGGAAGTGGAAGGAGTATCCCGTACTTCTGTATTTGCCGATCGTGTGGTTGGAAAGCCTTATCTCGAAATTGAAATTGACAGAAAAAAAGCTGCTCGTTATGGTTTAACGGTTAATAAACTACAAACTATTTTGTCGAGTGCAGTGGGTGGAATGAAATTAACTACCACAGTGGAAGGACGTGAACGCTTTCCCGTTCGTATGAGGTATGCACGGGAATTTAGAGATAATCCCGAAGATTTGAAGAAACTATTAATACCAACATCTTCCGGTGCACAAGTTCCATTAACCGAGGTAGCCGATATTACATATACCCGCGGGCCACAAATGATTAAAAGTGAGAATACATTTCTGGTTTCGTATGTAATTTTTGACAAGGAAGATGGGTATGCCGAAGTTGATGTGGTTGAAAATGCGCAGGAGTATTTAAACAACTTAATTGAATCAGGCGAATTTAAAATACCCGGTGGTGTAAATTATATTTTTACAGGAAATTACGAAAATCAGATACGAGCTACTAAAAGGTTAGCACTGGTAATACCTGTTTCTCTAATTATTATATTTTTAATTCTTTATTTTCAATTCAGATCAGTAACATCAACAGGATTAATATTTTCAGGAATTTTGGTGGCTTTTTCAGGAGGATTCATCCTTCTTTGGTTATACGGCCAACCGTGGTTTATGGATGGATCATTAGCCGGAATGGAACTCCGAGATTTATTCCAAATAAAAACCATCAACCTTAGTGTTGCTGTGTGGGTTGGATTTATTGCACTTTTTGGTATTGCAACCGATGATGGAGTGCTTATCAGTACATACATCAAGCAGTTAATGGATAAGCACAAACCGACAACCATTGAAGAGTTGAGAGAAGTGATTATTGATGCGGGTTCAAAGCGTGTGCGACCGGCGATGATGACTACGGCTACTACGTTAATAGCGTTGTTGCCTGTACTTACATCAACCGGTAAAGGTTCAGATATTATGGTACCGATGTCCATTCCATTATTTGGCGGAATGTTAATTGAAGTGCTTACCATGTTTGTAGTACCGGTACTTTATAGCATGTGGCAGGAAAGAATAATCAAAAAAGAAATGAAAATAAAATATTTAACAGAGAAATAATAGAAGAATGTTGAGGTACGATAAAAGTACAATAGAAATACGATGGAAATAATATGGAGTTAATTAGAGAAGAAATATTGTATTTTTAAGTAAAAATGAATGTTAACCTAATTTAAATTTTAATAATAATGAACAAAAAAGAATTTATAGTAGCAAAAGATTTGCAAGTCAAACTAAATAATTTTATTGGGAGTACATATAATCAGTATAAAAAATCTAAAAACAATGAAAAATAATATATCAATATATTTCTATGTATTTCTGCTGTTTATTTCATTTCCTCAATTGGTTTTTGGGCAAGAAGATTTAAACCGGTATTTGCAAACAGCCGCAGAAAATAACCCGGAGTTACAGGTAAAATTTAACGAATATATGGCTGCGCTGGAAGTTATTCCGCAAGCTAAAGCATTGCCGGATCCGCAGATTGCTTTTGCCTATTTTGTTAGTCCGGTGGAAACAAGGATGGGGCCTCAGCAGTTCAAAATATCAGCATCTCAATTTTTTCCATGGTTTGGAACGCTGGGAGCTAAAAAAGATGCAGCGGTTGAATTGGCAAAAGCAAAATATGAGATTTTTGAAGAAGCTAAATCGAAACTTTTTAACGATGTAAAAGCCGATTATTACAATCTTTATTTTAATCAGAAATCGATTGATATTTTGATGGAGAATATTGAGTTGTTGCAGTCAATCCAAAAAATGGCAACGGTAAAAGTTGAATCCGGATTGGTTTCTATGGTTGATGAGTACCGTGTTCAAATGGAGATTAACGAAATGGAAAACCAGTTAGCTCATTTTAAAGATAACCAATGGACACTAGAAACAAGCTTCAGGAATTTACTAAATGCAACGGATGATTTGGCCATTGTTTTACCCGATAGTTTGTGGAGAACAGATTTTGCGCTTAATAAACAAGCTGCATTAGATTCTATTGAATCCAAAAATCATCAGTTATTGCAATTAGAATTTAAACAGGCTGCACTGGCATTGAAAAAAGAAACAGCAAAGCTGGAAGGGAGGCCAGATTTTAAAATTGGAGTGGATTACATTTTTGTTGGCGAGGGTGAAAATAACCTTTCGGGCAAAGATGCTTTTGTGTTTCCTACGGTAGGTATTACCATACCTCTTTATCGGAACAAATACAAAGCAATGGTTCAGGAAGTGGCTTACCTGGAAACTGCAAATCAAAAAGCAAAAGAAAGTAAATCAGACAAACTGGAAACTTTGTTCGAAAATACCTGGAAGGATTATCTGGACGCGGAGAGGAGAATTAGATTAAACGAAGACCAGTTAGACCTTGCGAGGAAATCATTAAAAATACTTGAATCGGAATATGCAACGGCCAGTACAAATTTTGAGGAGATTTTACGAATGGAACGAAAAGTTTTACAGTATCACCTGGCTTTGGAAAAAGCAGTTGCCGATAAACAGGCGGCCATAGCCTTTTTAAATTATTTAATGGGAAAATAAAAGTTATAATTATGAAATCAATTCTAAAAAATATCAAAGAGAATTATAAACTGGTTATCGGAGTGTTGATTGCAGGACTCTTACTGGGATGGTTGTTTTTTCACTCGTCCGATAATAATGTTCAGGTAAAAGAATCGGCTGGCGTGCAAGAAGAGCATGATCATGAAACTGAAGAAACAACAACTTGGACTTGCTCAATGCACCCTCAAATTAAACAGGACAAACCCGGCGATTGCCCTATTTGTGGAATGGATTTGATTCCATTATCGAGTATGGATTCTGAAGGTGATGATTTTGATCCGAATGAAATAATGATGAACGAATCAGCGGCTAAATTGGCTGATGTTCAGACCACAAAGGTAATAAAAGGAAATCCTGAAAAAATGATATACTTGCAGGGAAAGGTAGCAGTTGATGAACGAAATATGGCTGAACTTACAGCGCGTTTTGGTGGAAGAATAGAAAAACTATATGTTAATTTTACGGGAGAAAAAGTAAAGAAAGGTGAAAAGTTAGCCACTATTTATTCACCCGAATTAGTAACTGCGCAGCGTGAACTTATAGAAGCAGTAGCTATAAAAGAAAGTCGTCCGGCCATTTATAATGCTGCCAAAGCGAAATTAAAGCTTTGGGATTTAAACGACGAGCAAATTGCACAAATTGAGAATCAGGGAGAACCGAAGCTCTATTTTGATGTTCTTTCTCCAATTTCAGGAACCATAATGAAAAGGCATGTTACCCTTGGCGACTATGTAAAAATGGGAAATCCACTTTTTATGGTAACTGATCTCTCTAAAGTTTGGGTCATGTTTGATGCTTACGAAGATGATATCCCCTGGATAAGTAAAGGAGATAAAATAGACTTTACCATACAATCGGTTCCCGGAAAAACTTTTGAATCGAGGGTGAGTTTTATTGATCCGTTTATAAATTCCAAAACCAGATCGGCAAAAGTACGTGTGAACATAAATAATACAGCAGGAGAGCTTAAACCGGAAATGTTTGCTAAGGGGAAATTATGTTCTCAGGTTGCTGCTAATTCAGAACAACTAATCATACCAAAATCATCGGTTTTATGGACAGGTAAAAGAGCTGTTGTTTATGTTAAAGTACCTGAAAGAGAAAACCCTACATTTATTTACAGAGAAATTATTCTGGGGCCGCAAGCTGGTGATTATTATTTGGTAGAAAGCGGTTTGTCGGAAGGAGAAGAAATTGCTGTAAACGGAGTGTTTAAAATTGATGCTTCTGCTCAGTTAGAAGGGAAAATGAGTATGATGAACCCATCAGGGGGAAAGGTTTCTACCGGCCATGATCATGGAGATATGGACAAAGATCAATCAGAACAAACAACTGAAGGATCTGATCACGCTATGTTTGAAGTAGGGGGGAGTTGCGAAATGTGTAAAGACCGAATTGAAAAAGCTGCATTATCGGTTTCCGGAGTTGAAAATGCAGAATGGAGTGTGGATGATCATATCCTACATGTATCGTATAATAGTAAAAAAGTTAAGCTTGATGAAGTACACAAAGCTATTGCAGCTGCAGGACATGATACTGAGAAAGAAAAAGCACCCGATTCTGTTTACAACAATTTACCCAAATGTTGCTTATACGAACGTTTAAGTTATGATAAATCTTCAAGCGCTTTAAGCACATCTGAATTTTTTGTTGACGGAGCTTGCGGAATGTGTAAAGATAGAATCGAAACTGCTGCATTAACCGTGCAGGGAGTTAAGGAAGCAAGCTGGAATCAGGAAGCCAAAATGCTTGAAATCTCACACAATGCCGGCCTTGATATTATGGTTGTGCATAAAGCTGTTGCAAAAGTAGGGCATAACACAAAAAAAATAAAGGCAGACGATGAAGTATATAATGCTTTACCTGACTGCTGCCATTATAGAGATAATTGATTACTAACTATCTAAAAATGTAATATTATGAAAACAAAAATTTTAAATTTAGTTGCAGGATTATTCCTGATCACAAGTTTTAGTGTAAGTGCACAAGAAGTGAAAACAGAAAAGTTTAAAGTCTACGGTAATTGCGGAATGTGCGAAAACCGTATTGAGAAAGCTGCATCCGGCCTTGACGGTGTTACAAAAGCCGACTGGGATAATGAATCCCAAATGCTTGAAATTTCATTTGAAGAAAGTAAAGTAAATGTTGAAGATGTTCATAAAGCCGTTGCTAAAGCAGGGCATGATACCGAAAAGGTAAAGGCCGAAGACGAAGTTTATAAAGCTTTGCCGGGATGCTGCAAGTACAGAGAAGATAAAAAGCATAAATAATATGCTTTAGTAAAAAAAAATTGAGAGCCTGCTTTTTTTGCAGGCTCTTTCATTTTTTAGCTATCAGAGTATATTCCTAATTTATTGCCTTCGGAATCGAAAAAAGTAGCAAAATATCCTCTTCCTTCTGCTTCTATCTTTGTTTTGGACTGAATAATTTTTCCACCGTAGCTTTTTATTTTTTTCAGTGTGTTGTCTAAATCAACAACATTAAAACTTACTAAAACTCCGTTTTTAGAAGTTTTAAATCCGGGCGATAAAGAGATTGCTCCCTCTCCACCAGGGAAACAAGCCATTTTTTCTTTTCCAAAATCTAATGGGTTGAGTTCAATGTTTAAAATGGCAGTATAAAAATTTACTGCACGGTTAAAATCTTCGGCAGGTATTTCTACCCAGGCAATTAAATTTTTCATGATTTTTTGTTTTTTGTTTAACTTAAATACGCAACAAAAGTAGGAATGAGCCGATACTAAAAATTGTAAAAAAAAGACATGTTTGTTATTGTGAAAAATAGTCTGAATAAGGCTGGCAGCTTTTAAATAACTCTGTTGGTGTTAAGCCTGTGAATGTTTTAAATTCATGAATAAAATGTGATTGGTCAAAGTAGCCACATGTATATGCTAATTCAGTAAAATTAACAGATGGATTATTCTGGTAAGAAAATATAGCATGCTGAAACCTGATAATTCGTAAAAACTGTTTGGGATTTAAACCTACAAAATCGGAAAATTTTCTGTTAAATTGTTTTTGGCATAGAAACGATTCAGTTGCAAGCTCCTTTAAAGTGATCAACCCTTTTTTCTGATTGATTTTTTCAATACAATGATTAATTCTTTTAAAATCGTATAATTTTTTTTCAATTAGTTGATTATAAAAGTAGTTTTCAATTGCTTTTATTCTTTCATTATTATTGGTTGCAATCTGGATAGCGTTTTCAAGGCGTTTTATTTCATGTTTTTCAATATTAGCAATGTCTAATGAATGGTTAGTTAGTTCGGAAACAGGTAAATTGAAAAATAAACGTGCGGCATTTGGTTTTAATACAACAGAAATTAATCCAATTTTCCCTGTGGGCATAATGTCATAGTAACCTGTTGATTGTCCGTTGATTTGGCATTTGGGTTGAATAACCGATTGGTTATTTTTATTTATTTTAAGGTATTGGTCGCCATAATAAAAAATAATTTCGATAAACCCGGTTGGAAAAATTCTTTCTTTACAAATAAGCTGGTTGCTTTTATCAGATTCAAGAATCCAATAATACTTAATGAATGGCTCTAGAATAGAGGATGGTCTGCTAAAATTATAAATCACTGGTTGACCGAATATTAATTTTGGCCACAAAAATAATTAAAGCTGAATAAAAAGAGTTGTAAAAAAAAGACATTTTTTAGTTAATAACCAGCAACTGGTCAATTAATAACCCATCTTCATTAAAGATTTCTGAAAACGTTCCTAATTCTGATGCCGATTTATTATGAAAAATATCAAGTACCACTTCAATAGCAATTTCTGGTGATTTGAGGCTTCCAACATAAATTACCACATCATCTATTAAATATTTTAAATCTTCAATTTGTGTATTTAAAGGAAATTCTTTTTTAAAATCTTGAGTGTCATTGCCATGAAAAGTTTCATCCATTATAAACTGAAACCGCCCGAGGGTTTCATCAATAAAAGCACTTTTGCTTTTTTTTGTAAAAACTATATGCTCAATTGTTTCTTTTGCTTTCATGGGTGCTTTTTTTAAAGAATATTTATCAAAAAACGTTTAGTTTTATTGATTTATTGTTTGATTGATAATAGAATTCTTTAAGATTAAATTTTTAGGAAATAAAATCAATTAGTTCCGGGTAGTGATAGTATGCAATGATTTCAGGCTTATAAGAGTCTCCGGGTTTTATGGGCATAAATTTTTTTATGGTGTGTGCTTTCATTTGTGATGCACCTACTGGTTGCATCATTTGTTTTATATCTTTTTCAGATGTTTTTTTATCAATCCATTTTAAAGCTTTCTCAGGCTCAAGGATTAATGGCATTCGTTTTTTTGTATTGTGTATTTTTCCAACAAGCTCATTGGCTTCTACTGTAATTATTGCATAAGTGTTGATTATTTCGCCGGTTTCAGTATCGGCCCATGATGACCAAATACCGCCGAAAACAAATATCTCATCATTCTTTAAACTGATATAATATGGATATTTTTTGCCTTTTACTTTTTGCCATTCAAAAAATCCCGAGCATAAAATCAGGCAACGTTTATTTTTTATGGAATGCTTAAAAGATGCTTTTTCGAAAATGGTTTCCGATTTGGCATTCAGTGTATTATTTCTTATGCTGTTGGCCGTTTTTTTATCTTTTACCCAGAAAGGTATTATTCCCCATCTAAAAAATTGTATTTCATCCGGTTTTTCATCTGTAATTACAGGCATGGCCGGATGCTCAAATCCGTTAACTAAATAGCCAGACCTGCGGGTTCCGGAGCATCTCCCAGTCCGGGTTCCACATGAAGCCCA
>CAZSIC010000040.1:0-26937 GCA_964606845.1 uncultured Bacteroidales bacterium | reverse complement strand
AAGCGGTAACATCTGTTTTTTCGGAATGGGTTTGCCAGCTTGTTTCACGCTACGGGCACAGCGAAAATACACGCAGCGGTCGCAGCGATATCTTTTGCACAAATTGCATAAGAAATATTAAAACTACACCATAAAGGATCACCGCCATCCTGGCGGTAACCGGCTGGAAGCCGGCGATCCGGGAATAACAACGCACAGTGTTACAAAAGCCCTCGTATCCTACCAAAGGCAGGCAAGAAATATCATGTATTCAACATCATAAAATTAACCACGTTTTGCCTTATGGCAGAAGAAGTCAACAATAAATCGCTCAATAGGATGTTGAGCCTTGAAACGAACACCCAATTGGTTTTTTCTTAATCTACCCCATAAAATCATTTCGGCTTTGGTCATGTTTTTTCTTAGCATCTCAGTTTTCTGAAAAATTTCAGGAGAAGCATTATAAAACATGGAACGCTCTATAGTTCTTTTTTTCATGGTGTTCTGTTTTTCCCTCCCTGCCCTTTTGTTATTCGCAAGCTCGTGAGACCGCTTCGCTAAGTTCCCTAAAGGGACCCATCGCCCATAAAATTAACTGCGCCTTGGTCTTTCCCTTTTAGGGGATAAAGGGGCTGTGTTGGATTTTGCTTAGCTAACCTTATTCAAAAAATACTTTACCACGTTCTTCGCATTCTGCCAAACAAATTCTTTTGTCCATAAAAAGTAATTATCCGACCATCTCTGCGGGTGGAACGTAAACATGATTCTCGAGGGTAAGCGATTTTGTTCTGCCGCTTGAATAATATCCTGCGTAATACCAAAAACCAACCCCTGCTCCTTCCACTGCTCCTGCTGCGGCACTTTATCGCGCATACTCACTTTCCAACCATCCCAGCGGCGGCCGGTATCGGTAAGGTAAAAAACTTCATCGAAGTTTACATCAAAATAAGGCTCACCGATGATGCCAAAATCTTGGTAGTTATAATATTTCCATAACAGCTTATTGTCATATTTTGAACGCGGACTACCATGCATGCAAATGGTTTTTACAGGGTAGAGTTTTCGGAATTCAGCCAAATGCTTTTCAAATAATTTTATTGCTTCATCTGCTATCGCCTTTTCTACTTTTATCTTTTTACTTTTATCTTTTATCTTGAAATTTTGTGCAGCAAAATCAACATCTTCGTAGTGATAACCGATTTCATGGCCCAGGTTGGCAATTTGGCCGATGATTTCAGAATGAAAGCCTGCCCGTCCGGATTTCCAGCCGTGGCTGGCAGGCGGGCTTTCAGGAACTATTCTGAAAAAATAAGTTCCTTTTATGCCCAACTCATGCTGTATTTGCGCAAAGCGTAATGAGTTTTGCGGTAGTTTATCCACATCGTGGCGGAGGATGATGGTTTTACTCTTCTTCTCGCCCGCACCCCTGCCTAACCGGCAGGCAGGCTTTGATTCTCCCGATATATCGGGACAGGCTCTAAAGGGAGGCTTACGCTCATAAAACCTACTTGTGTGCTGGTCTTTCCCCTTAAGGGGATAAAGGGGCTGCGCTGGGTTTTCAAGAAACTCCTGAAATGTCTGAAAAACAAAACCCTGGTTTTGCAGGGCTGTTAGTAATTGGCGGTATGTTTTGAGGGTGAAATCCATTATTTATTGTTTTTTTCACGCAGCGAACGCTAAGAAAATGATACGCCACGAACGCAGCGATATTAAAAGGGCAATTGCAGCGTTGTTAGTAATTGTGGTCATTTTTTAGGATAAAACCATTATTTATAATTCAGTATTGCCTGCAAACATCGTTCCGCGGTTTTTCCATCCCAAAGTTCCGGTCTTTCGGGTTTTCGTTCTTGTTGTAAGGTATCAAAAAATTCTTTTCGAATGCGTTCGATATTATTTCCAACCAACACACTGGCACCGCCATGTTCGCGAAGTGTTATGGGACGTTCGGTATTCCAGCGCATGGTTAAACAGGGAGTTCCCAAAACGGTACATTCTTCCTGTAAACCACCACTATCGGTTAACATAATACTTGCATGCATATTTAATTTTAACATGGAGTGATAATCCAGTGGATGTAACAAAAAAATATTTTCATTTTGCAACAAACCCTCCCAAAGTTTAAATTTTTTAAGTTGTTTTTCGGTGCGTGGATGAACCGCCCATATTAAAGGCAAGGCTTTGGAAACTTCATCATCTAAAAAATTTGTAATGCCCGATAACACTTCTTTTTCATCTACATTCGAAGGACGGTGAAGGGTCATTAATGCATACGGTTGATCAGAAATACCAGGTAGTTCATTGCTTTTAACCATACGATTGCTTTCAATTATAGTTTGAATCGTTAATTGGTTTGCTTTTGCCCGGTTGGCTTCCAGCGTATCGATCATGATATTTCCAACAAATTCAATTTTTGATTCCGGAACACCTTCACTTTTTAAATTCTCAATAGACAATTTATCCGGCACCAACAACAAATCTGCTAAACGATCGGTTACCAAACGGTTAATTTCTTCGGGCATTTTCATATCGCCACTGCGCAAACCGGCTTCTACATGACAAACTTTTATGTGCAGCTTTTTGGCTGTTACGGTAGCTGCCATCGTAGCATTTACATCGCCATAAATAACGACCCAATCGGGTTTTTCGCGAACAAAAACTTTTTCCAGTTCAATCATCGAATGCCCAACCTGCTCGGCATGCGTTCCCGAACCAATACCCAGGTTGATTTCCGCTTCGGGAATATTTAATGCCGCAAAAAAAGCTTTCGACATGCGGTCGTCGTAATGCTGGCCGGTATGTACAAGTAAATGCTCTACTTTATTTTTGTTGTTTTTGTTGTATGTTGCAATGGTATGAATGAAAGGCGCCACCTTCATGAAATTGGGTCTTGCGCCTACGACTGATATAATTTTCATTTAGTTATATTTTTTAATAATAGAGTCAATTATATTTAATAATTCTGAAAGCACCGTTTTACTTCGCTCTAATTGATTTTCCCTCTTTTTTGCATTTTGAACATACTCATATATTTCCTGAGGATCACGAGATTTGAACTCCCATCCTTTTTCCTGCATTATTTTATCAACCGTAAGAAAAACTTTACCCGGAAAAAAACTTACAGCAGGAGTACCCAGTAATGCAGCTTCCCGGGCAAATGTTCCTGCACCTGTTAACATAGCTTTCGTATAGTAGCAAACATCTTTACCGGGCAGCATACCATCCGGAGTAAAAATGTTTGAATATCCTTCTGCGTAAATGCGCTCCTCTTTGTATCTAGGTAAAAAAAGAATATTTTCATCTTTAAATACCTTAAACAAATCCGGGACTATCGTAGTTGCATCATTAGGCACATAATTAGCCTTTAGATTTTCAGGACGTATTGTTATAAAATCTTGAAAGGGCAATCGCTCCAAAAAATTTTCATCTGGTGAATATTGAGCCATGTAAATATCCTCCTTGAATCCATTATATAAATGAATCTGATTTTTTTTAACCCCGAATTTGGTTATTACCTTTTCGTGTTCAAAATAAGAAGGAAAAACAAAGTGTGAACCCAACTTATATGTATGCCATTTATAGGATGTATCATTATCCGTAAATACAACAGATGGCTTACGCCGCCAAGTACTTACAAGAGTTAAGTATTGACCACCAATTCCAAATGAAATATCAAATTCAGGGAGTTTCCTCAGCATTAATTGGGTTCGCAACAGCAAGCCAAATACTTTCTTTACTTTATTTTTGCCTCTGTGACTCCCAATAATCTTATAATCTAAACCATAAGAATCCAAAAGAGGAAGAGTTTCAGAAAAATCTCTTGCGGTTACATATACAGTATGCTTTTTTTCTAAATGCTTTATAATTGGTGCAAAAAAATGTACATGCGGTGTATTGGTAATATCTATCCATATTTTCATACTTTGCTACTTAAATGTTTTAATTACCTTGGCAGGTATACCGACAGCTAGTGAATATGCTGGTATATCTTTTGTAACAACAGATCCGGCTCCAATAACAGCGCCTTCGCCAATGGTTACACCCGGCATAATAATAGCTCCAATGCCAATATGAGCACCATCTTTTATAACTACCTTTCCTACTTTAAAAGGACAATGCATAACATACATACCAGGTTTATAATTGGACAAATCACGCTGGTGACACAAAATCATTACTCCTGTAGTTATTGCAACACCATTACCAATTTCAATTAATTCAGGATTTCTGTCATCTAATGAAACGAGTCTGGCAATATGTGATTTTTTCCCAATTTTTACCCCACGTAAACGATGTAAAAAAACGGTAACCTGATAGGGAAAAGTAATGTATGCAATAATGTGAAGAATTCGGTTGAAAATTCCTCTTATTATTTCCAGTGGTTTTCTTCTGTATGTAACTATTGACATAATTATTATTTTCTGGATTTAATTTTTTTTGCAGGTACACCTCCATAAATCCCATATTCTTCGGTACTTTTTGTTATTACCGCCCCTGCCGCTAATATTGTACCCTTTTTGATTTTTATTCCTGGCATAGTTATAACCCGCAAGCCAAACCAAACATCATTCTCAATTATCGTTTGTGCAATATCTCTAGAACCTTGTTGTTCCATTGGTTCTTTAACACCACTAAATTCATGCATTTTACCTAAAACTGTACTTTCCCTGGCAATCATTACGTGGTTACCGATTTTTACGTTATCTAACCTGACTTTTTCATTTATTCTACAATGGTTACCTATTTCAACATTGTTTCCATTTCCAATATATACATCGCGCATGATTCTAGCACTATTACCAATTTTAATAATTTTTTTAGACAAAATACTCTAAACGAGTTATAAAACTTGCCACCAGGGAATTAATAGTTTGGTAACCATATCGTTACACCATGATATAAAGCTAGAAAAATAATTTTACTACTTTTTTTAATCAAATTCATTTTCCATTAAGTAAATTAATTCAGAAATAGTAAAATACTTAGCCACCGATCTTTTGTTTTTTGTGCTCAATAGATATTGTAAAGATATACCACAAAACTTTTCCGGATCTGTTTTTAGTTCAGTCTTTTCAAAGGGGTAATCATATTCATCATTTCCCTTATTTATTTTCCTACCTGTCATCTTTTTTATAAACCCTTTGACATAGGTTGTTAATGTGCTTTCAGTATCCATATTCCCAAAAGGAACTATTTTAAGCTCTGGTTCGAAATAATTTATAACATTTTTCTGTAGCTTATTGCCTTTGTTTTTTAATCCTAACAATTGAGAAGCTATTGTTGCATCAAAAAAAGGGAACAACCAATAACCAAATTTATTCCGGGCAGTTAATACACTACCTACCCAGTATTTTCCTTTTTCCATATAAAAAAGGATCTCCGCATTATTCACGTATTTTGGTTTATTTATTTGATAAAGTGTATTATAGAATTTACTCGTCAGGTTATTGCAATAATAACTGTTTTCAAAATTATTCAAAATAATCCTATTATACCCATAACCTGAAGCAAGCGTTTTTACAGAACTAAATTTTCCATGTTGGTTTCGTAACATTTCTGCACCCCAACCTCCAATAATAACATTTGTTTGGGAAGTTTTATTGATGATTTCGTTATAAACTCTTTTTAAAATATCAATACCTCTTGCTCCCTCTAAAAATTTAACCAGTTCAGTATTGTTAGGGTAAAAATGCTTTTCATTAGACTCAAGAGGAATTTCTTTAATGATTAAACTTAAAGTTTTACTAACAATATTAGCAACATCAATATCCCTCGAAACACTTTTGGGTCTGACATTTGAAAGCATAGTGGCATTTAAACCAGCACTGTGCGCTGCACTAAGGGCTGTTCTTGTATCAAACCCTCCTGATAAATCAATGCCAATCTTCTTTCTCGAAAACGCTAATGCTTCAAAATACTCCTTCAAAACATTACTTAGTTTCTCTAAATTACTTTCTTTAACAAAAAACTTAAAATATTTTTTCTTGCTTCCAATTGCTAAATCGATAATAGTTCCTGCTTCGCAGTGGTTTATTTCCTTCGAAATGGTTTTTCCTCCGAATGTAGCAGCTACATTGATAAATTCAATTATTTCTTGTTTAGAAGGCTTAAGGTTATTGTGTGCCGCCAGCATGGCTGTAAAAGAAGTTGAGTAAGAACTAACACCTGCTTTTTCATAAACAAATGAATGGTAATGCCCAGACTTGTCAGTAACTAAATGAAGTTTTCTGTTTTTGTAAATAATAAAATTAAAATGGCCGTATAGAGAATCGAAAAAACCGGATTTCTGGAAATTGTTTAAAACATCCTCCAACAAATCTGCACCGAATCCTTTATGAGAAAAATATGTGCCCACACCAACAATAAAATCTTCTCCATCATAAAAAGTATTTTGAGCACTTGCTAATTCAGCTTTCTCAAGTACAATAAGACGCCAGGTATCATCTGTTGTTTTACTAGTTATCTCTTTATAATTAAAGTCCTTATGGAAAACACTTTTTGCCTTTAATGCGATTTCCAGCTTATTTGTCAAAAAATATCCTGCCATGTTATCTAATATTATTTAGGATTGTGTACCAAGTTGAGATAGCACTTTCATAGGAGTAGTTTTTAACTATTATTTCTCTTGCTTTCTTACGAAGACTATCTAATCTATGATAATTATTCAGTGCATATTCCATTTTCTCAAATAGCATTTTGTAATTTCCTGGCTCTAACAAGAAACCTGTTTCGAAATCTTTTAATACGGATGGGATATTATTTATCTTAGGAGCTATACATAGACTTTCCATGCTCATCGCTTCCATTAAAGCGACGGGTAAACCCTCAGAGTCAGAAAACATAACAAATATTTTTGCACCACTCAGATATTTAATAACATTTTTTTGATGTCCTTCAAATACTACATTTCTATTTAATTTTAATTGGTTACAAAGGTTTTTTAAATTATTTATTTCAGGTCCATTCCCTATTATTCTTAATCTTACTTTATTGTTTAAATTATATATTTCTCCAAAGGACTTGATTATTTTATCAACATTTTTATAATTGATAAGTCTTCCTATATATATAAACTCAGGCTCCTGAACCTGATAGTTTGATGGTATAAATCTATAGGTATCTATAGTGCTATGAAGTACATTTATTTTATTTTTATCAATCCCATTATTTATCCAAAAATCTTTTGACTCATTCCCTGGAACATTCATGTATTTAGTTTTAATCAAAATATGCTTAATCAAAATACTTATCACTTTCTTTTTGGCTAATAATTCACTTTCACCTCCTGTTTGGCAAAAGATGTGAGGTTTACCCGTTAATAATGAAGCAAAATAGCCGAAAAAAGCATGAGGCACCAGATGATACGTTAATACGATATCTGCCTTTTTTTTAAAAGCATAAAATGTAAGTAAAAATGGCGTAATTAAAAGATTAAGTACAGAAGCCCTGAGAATTTTTGGAAGAATAATATATTCTACCTTATCAATATCAGGCCCTTGATATTTGCGAATTATATAAATCTTTTCTACTTCCTTAACTTTTGACAGAGGAACGTACTTAGCCTGAAAAGTACCATGATTCATTAAAGATGAGCTTACTATTATCATTTATTCTTTTTTGATATTACATACCTGAATTTTCCTGAACTTGGAACCGGAATAAATTCAACTTTTTTAATATTTATCCTAACATTTGGACCGCATTGGTATTTCATTATTTTATAGGCTTGTTCCTCGTGTTCATTTCTGAAATATTTCGTGGGAATAAATAAAACCTCAATAGCATCCTGATCAATTTCAATAATCTGAAATTGTTTAATGGTTTCCGTCCAAGCTTCAAATGGAATAGATAAACCATTTAACACATTTCCATTGCTGAAACGGATAATATCTGAAGACCTTCCGATTATCTTTTTAATTTTTGGTAGTTGCCTGCCACATTCGCAGTGATCATCGCCTTTAATTGCACGATCACCTGGTGCATATCGAATAAAAGGCATTGCATAATCATTTAATGAAGTTATAACAACTTCACCTTCAACATCTTTTTCAACCTCTATTTTTTCATTATCTAAAATTTCCACAATACTTGTGCAAATGGATAGATGTAAACCATTATGCATATCACATTCATAAGCTTTTGCCATTCCCTCTCCACAACCATATTCATTGTATACTTCACAATTAAAAGCCTTTTTAACCATTTCTCTATGATGCTCATAAAGCATTTCTGCTGTAGTAAAAACGGCTTTCAGCTCATATTGAAAACCAGAATCCACAGCAAATTTTGCAAGCGTGTAAATGGCTGTTGGGTAACCTCTCAAAAACTTAATTTCTTGCTTTTTAATTTCTTTGAGATATCCCTTCATTATAGAATCATTCATTCTGGTTATAGGCATGGAATAAAAATTATTCATTTTCCTCCAAAGCCGATCCTTCAAAGACATACTATCTTGTGGTAGCAGAGAACCTCCGGCAAGTACCCCAAGTTTATCCTTACCAAGACTGAAACCAGCCCATTCATAAGCCCTCACTTTTGTTGCCCAATTAAGAGCCCAGCTATCAATATCATTATAAAATTCAAAGGCTAACCCTGTTGTGCCCCCGGTATGTCGTCTAAGTTTTTTTCTTTTATCAAAATCGTTTGATAAAAAATCTTCAAAATTATCTGCAACCACTTTTTTATCAATTACAGGTAGTTTTTTCAGGTCATCTTTACTCTTAATATCTTTTGGTTTTAATCCGAGCTCATCAAATTGGTTTTTATAGAATTTTACATTCTCATAAGCATGCCTGATAATTTTTTGAAGTTTTTCGTTCTGATAATTTTCAATTTGCTCTTTAGACCAATACTGCGACTTAGAAACAAAATCATAATACTTATTAAAATTAAACCCATATTTCTTACCTAAAAGAAAAAACACTAATTTGCTTCTGTTAATCATAATAAATCCTGTTGATATTAAACGTAAGACAACACTTTTTCAGCACGTTTCTCCCATGAATATTTCTGTAAGGCTTCGGTGCGGCATGTTATAGCTTCATTACCGTCGTCTATGGCATTTTTTAGTTTTGCCTTTAAATCCTCAATATCACCTGGCTCTGATATATAAGCATTTTCTCCATCCCTTAGGACTTCTTTGATTGTTTTAAACCCCATAGCAACAACAGGTCTATTAACAGCCATATATTCAAATATTTTTAATGGTGAACAATAGTTAATGGTTGGTACTTTTTCTGACCAAATACCTAAATTTACATTCGCTGCGAATTGATATAAGTGAATTTCCTCAAAGGGTACAGGTCCAATGAAATATATGTTTTTAAGACTTGAAGATTTGCTTTTAAGTTCAGGTATAAATTTTTTGGGCCCTCCAATAATATAAAAATTCACTTGTGGAAAATATTTAGCCAATTCAATCAAAATGCCAACACCCCTGTTTGGATATAAATTACCGGTATAAGCTGCAATAAAAAGGTCTTGTGAAATGTTTAACATTGCCCTGGCTTCGCTAATAGTATATTCCTTTTTGTATTTATTAGCTGAAAACCCATCATGTAATGTGGATAATTTTTGCTTATCAATCCCATAATCTGACCAATAATTAGAAAGATTTTGGCTTATTGAAATTAATCGAATGAAATTGGGCTTCTTAGTGCACCTATGTAATTTTCTTTTAAGAAAACTATCAAGCCATTTTGATCCATGATGGATACGAAAATTATGAGATTCGTATATGGTTTTAAGATTTTTGTTCAAACAGGCACCTAAAAAATTAACATCTCGTGTATAACATAAATCATACTTTTTTAAAAGTATTTTTTTCAAGAATAAATGATTGGTAAATTTAGACAATTTCCTATTTTTAATTGGGTTTTTGATAGGAATCAATTCTACGCCATCATCTATATGATACGTTTTTTTCAGTGTTTTATAAAATGCTTCATTATCTAACGCATGAGAAACAGGAAGAGCCAAAGTCACCTTATGCCCAAGAAACGAAAAAGCATTACACATAGATAGTACTTGGGTAATATTAGCTGTATGCTCTTTTATAACAACGTTGTGTAAATATAAAATTTCCATTATTATTAACTATCGATATTTTTTCCAGCTTTAAGGTGTATTTCTAAAGATGCAAGTGCAATGAGGGCATCAGCCCTGTTAACGGTATTGTTCATATGTTCTTTCCACAATTTGTCAAAATTAACCCAGTCAATTAAATTCCTTTTTTTTAAATCAAAAATATTAGCGTATATAATATGTTGAATATCCTTTCTTTGCCTGATTGCCAAATTAAAATCTAAATAATTTATCATTGGTGATTGAAAATAAAAACCTGGAATTGTATTTGAGATAAGATTCATTATTTTAATATAATTTCTTTTAACTTTTACCCTATTTTTTGGACTATCAATTGGTAATCTATAATTACCTTCTATACCATATTTGAATGCTGCCGGATATGCATTTTTAGCAATTTTATTGTATAAATATTTTTTAAACCTGAAGTTATTATTTAAGCTTAACATAAAATCCATAAAGCGGTTATTAATAAAAGGCGTTTTATATTTAAATCCTTTTATTAAAACATTTGGTGCTAAATGTTTTTGCGAACGCATCTTAAAAAACGTCTGTTCATCATAAGTCAATAATGAATTTGAAATTTCATTAAAACTCATTAATTCAGTAAGATGATTTTTGCCTCTTTTTGTTAAATCAATGGATTTTACAAATGCTCCCTTATTCAGAAAATTCTGTTTTGCCTGATATAAAGTGGCTGAAGGATATTGTTTTAAAAAACTACCTACAACTGCCCCGGCGTTCACGCCAGACCAAATAATACTATCTTTAAATTCTAATAATGGTGTAAGGGGAGGATGAATCAATAAAGGGCTCTGATAATAAAATCTTTTAGACATATCCAACAATTCATCCATTGTGTAGATATGATTATTAAGGTCGAAATTAATATGATTTGTACCATATTTTTTTGCAATATGATTAGCAATATCAAAGTCATAGGTTCCAGGGACACCAAATGTATACGTGTTTATTGCCGAAACATCCGTATGCTCCGCTAATGCAGCCAGCAATAATCTGCTATCTACGCCTCCGCTAAGTGGTATTGTATTTGTTTTCCCAATCTCAAAATTCGAGTTTACCGCTTCATTAAAGTAAGCTACCCCTTTATTTATTAACTCTTTTTCTGTGAGGTTTGCAAAAATACTTTTATCTATATTATCAAAATTTATAGAATAGTCAGGATGTTCCCATTTAAGAGAATACCCAAAAATGAGGTATGATTCTATCTCATTTAATATACTATTCATGATTATATCAATTTTTCTTATTCAAAAACAAGGACTTAATCATAACTATTTCGTTGCTTGAAATATAATTAAAAAGATAGAAAGCAAATATAGCGGCTACTATAAAAACAACTTTAACAAGCATAGCATATATTAATCCTATTGATAAAAAATAATATATAAAAACTGAACCTGTTAAAAACACCAATGGTGGTATTAAATATATAAAAGGAACTACGCTTATAAAGGTTTTTCTAACTACATAAACATTAAGCAGAAAATAAACAATATAGGATATAAGCGTAGTAATAGCTGCACCTACTATACCAATGCGTGGAAGCAAAATAATATTTAGAATAATATTAAGTCCTGCCGATATTCCTGCATTAAGTGAGACCTTTCCAAATTTTTTCTCATAGGTAATAAAGGAAGTACTCAAAGGTAATATTGACAAAAAAAACACCCCGGATGTAACCCATGGAATAATCAGGCTTGAGTTTTCAAAACTTTTATCAAGCATTACAGTAACTATTTCTTTAGAAAATAAAATCATTACACTGCATACAATAGCCATTCCAAGCATATAAAATTTTATCATCAATTTAATCCTTACATGATTCCCGCTATTCATATTTTCATAAAAAATGGGATTCCACATTTTTCTGAACCCCATTGAAACAAAAAGCGGAACAGAAGCAATAATATAGCCAACAGAGTATAATCCTAAATTGTCAAGCCCAAGAAAGTGTTCTATCATAAATCTATCCGCAATATTAAGAATAGCATAGGCCCATATAGCCGGGGCTAAAGGCAAACCATATAATAGCAGTTTCCAGGAAATTTTTATGGACATATGATTTCTGGCATAACTGATTAGATAAACCAAGGCTACTGCAGCAATGAATACTGAGCCGGATATCATTCCAATTACCCTGCCTTCTACTCCAAATAAAAGCACTGCCACGAGAAATAGCGTAACGCCTATATCAATCATTATTTGCAAGAATGAAAATAAAGCTACTCTGGGTACTTTATATTTAAAGGTCATTAAGGAGCTCCATAAACGCTTGGGTTGTACAAGCAAACTTAATAAGATAGCTACAATCCCATACGGATACAACTCAAACTCATTAAAAACCGTTTTGAATAAATCTTCACCCGCAAATATTAAACTCAGACTTATTATTCCTGAAAACAATATAAAAAATAGTAATCCGGAGCCTATATATTCTTTTCGTTTTTTTGCATCTTCTGTCTCATAATATATTCGGGAAATACCTGAAATCATACCCGGATTATATACTAACATCAGGAAACCCTGTACCATCCTTATTGAGGCAATAACCCCAAAATCCTGAGGAGAAAGGTAATAGGTTAGTACAGGTGTAACAAGTAATTTGACAATTTTAGCTGAAGCCTCAGCTAGTGTCATCGCCATTGACCCTTTTAATAAATTTCTTGCGTAAAATTTACCTGATCTGCGCACGGAACTGGTCATTTAGTGGTTCCTTGAATTTTAAACAAATTCTTTTCTACCTTATTAATTCGAAATTTTTCTTCAGACCCTGTAATTTTATTAAGAATAGTCAATTTACTATGAATCTCATTTTTAGTGATTTGACCTATTTTCTTTTGTGTGATAGAGGATTCTGCCGGACTAACTAATTCTCTCTTCTTTTGCTTAACGAAGTTCAATATCTTATCCTTATAATAATCAAATGAGCGTTCTTCAAAACTCTGTTCAATATTATTTTCGTTGAAAATTTGATCTATAGAATTAGCAATAACATTTGCACTATTTAATTTATTATTGGCAAAATATGAGTTTAGAAGCTGAAGCTTTTCTTTGTTCATTTCTTGATTAAAAGTCCCTTTAATAATATTAGAAATATATTCATCAAGGAATGTAAGAGAATCCGTCTCTCTACTCAAATAAGCTGGCAACCATGCAAATACTCTTTCATCTTTTTCAGGCACATAAGCAATCGTAGGCTTTTTTGCCAGCAATGCCTCAATGCCTGTTGTACAATCGTAATGAATAACTCCTAAAGCTGCTAATATCCATGTGTGAACATTACCTTCATTGGTTGTATAAACATTTCTATATTTGTTAAATGATTCCTGATAAATATCAGGTGATTCGGAAGGATGAGGCCTGATAACAAAATTGGTTTCAGGGTACTTTTTTGCCAAGTGTTTAATAGCATCAATATAATATTTAATAATAAATTTGTAAAAACTATTTTTTATTTTAAATCCTTCAACCGTTTTATCGTCATAATCATTATTGCTATTTAAAAACTCAAATAACTTTTCTTCTCCTACATATGGGTTAGCAATGCTGAAACTTGTGTTAATAAGAATAAAGTTGTTGTACCTCTTTCTTATCTGATTAATATCTTGTTCGTAAAACTCTCTAAACTCAGGCTTTAATAGTTGAAAACGAGGATCTCCAGACACTATCAAATCATTATCACTATAGTTTTTTACATATTTTTTAAATGATTCTTTTATTTTATCGCCGAATAAAAATATGCGAGTAACGTAAGGCATTAAAATATCAGGATAAGAAGATAGAAAGTGACTTCTTTCTTCTTTAGCCAATACACCACCCTCTACATTTAATACGCATAGTTTATTATTATTTTTTTGCATTTTTTCATAGAAGCTAGAATGTTGCTTGTAAATGCCTTTTGCGAGATAAATAGAATGCCTGTGATAATTTAACTGCTTCAATACACCTTTTCGATTCCCAAAAATAACTTCATAGCCTTTACTTAGCAAGTAGGAAATTAAGAGCAACTTACCATCAAATTCCCTGACTTTTGTTTCTATAGGTATTAAAACCGTTGGCTTTTTCTTAATCATCAATTCTATTTTTTAATATAATATCGGCTAAATAATAATCCAATTTATTGTCAATATCTAATGAATCTTTATCATTCATTCTATAACCAATAATCTTTTTGAAGGTGGTAATTGGATGTTTTATTATAGATTCAATATTGATAAAATAAATAGCTCCATTTAACTCCCACACTTTTGGTACGTCTTGTCTTCTGGTAAAGTCGCCTTTCTTTAATTTTTCAAGATAACCTTGTTTATTCTCCTCAAGCAATGTGTAGTAAGGATTCGCTTTAGTTTCTTTCACCGAAACCACCATATCCAAATCATCTTGCCAAAGCTGATGCGCTTCAATTATATGCTGTGCAGTACGCAATGGACTGGTTACCTGCAAAAGACAAACCTTATTAAAGCTTTTGTTAAATTCATTTTGATAAAAATCGATGGCATGAAGGAGTACTTCTCTTGATCCGGCAGTATCGGTTGCTAATTCAGCAGGGCGAATAAATGGAACTTTTAAACCATAGTCTTCCACTACCTGTTTTATTTCTTCATCATCCGTACTAACACAAATATTTTCATCATCAGTAACGCCTCTTGCAGCATCAATTGTGTAACATATCATCGGCTTACCATTTAAAGGTAGTATATTTTTCCTGGGCAAACCTTTGGAACCTCCTCTGGCGGGTATTATAAAAAGTGTATCTTGAATTTTAATTTTGTTCATAATTTAAATATGTTTTACAATTTCCTGCGCTCTTTTCAAATCCTCATGTTTTCCGATATCAATCCAATACCCTATTAAAGAATTGTGGATTACTTTTTTCCCGGAGTTAATCATTTCCTGTAATAAGTCCGTGGAATTATAAAATTCATTTTTAGGTATGGCCTTAATCATTTCCTTTTTAATCAGGTAAATTCCCGCATTTGCATAATGCGTCTTTGTAGGTTTTTCCTTAAAGTCTTTGATTGCTCCTTTTTCTTCTTCCAGAATTGCATAAGGAATATTTACCGTGTAGGGGATTGAAGCCACTGCCATCTCGGCTTTTTGCTCTTCAAATGCCAGGAAGAAGTCTTCATAATCAATGTTGGTAAATAAATCGGAGTTGGTTAGGAGTATATCATTTTCAAAGTCATTCACCAGCGATAATGAGCCAGCCGTCCCGAGGGGCTTTTCTTCTTCTATGTATTGAATGTTTACCCCTTTTGATGAACCGTCTCCGAAATAATCGATGATTTGTTCCTTTAAGTAATTCACCGAAATATAAATATTTTCTATACCATAAGAAATTAACCGGTCAATATTATGCTCTATAATGAGTTTTCCTCCCAACTCTATCATAGGCTTAGGAATAGTATCTGTAATAGGGCGTAGGCGCTGCCCACGTCCTCCGGCCATAATAACGGCATCTAATGGCAAAACGGAATTCAATCGATGCAAATCATATACCTTTTTAATTTGCTTATTTTCATCAATCACAGGCAGTAGACGTATCCCTTTATTTTTCAATTCTTTTACTTTCTGAACATCAATTTCGTTGTTTAAATAATGAAAGTTTGATGTTACAAACAAGCCGGTAGTATCTAGTAACGTTCTTCCATTTAAAAAGCCACGTCTTATATCGCCATCAGTTAATGTGCCCAACAATTGTTGCTCTTCATTAACCACAAAAAGCGTAAGTGTTTTGGGTAATTTATTTAATTGCTCCAATGCTTTTTTAATGGGAGCTTTTTCATGGATGATATGATCTTGAATATTACTTAACATATTTATATTTCTATTAAATCGTCAGGTTTAAAATCCTGTTTTGCTTTTTTACCTATTATATTGTACCAACTCATGGGAGATATTCCTGTTCCGGGCCGTTTTACCGTAATATTTTTAATGGTAAAAACTTCTCCTTTTTTAATTTCTTTTTGGGCAACAATGCTTTTTCGGGCAATATCCCTGTTTTTATTTTCGGATGGTGATGGCTCTTTGCGCCCATGGCCAAGAGACATTTCAATATTTCGAATAGCCGAAACCATTGCTTTTAAATCATCCGGTTCAAGCGATGCTCTATGGTCAGGGCCCGGCATATTCCGTTCGAGTGTAAAATGTTTTTCAATCACTTTGGCACCTAAAGCAGTTGCTGCAATGGGTACTTCTATTCCTTGAGTATGATCAGAATAACCAATCTCTACATTAAATTCATTTTTAATGGTTTGCATTGCTTTTAAATTAACATCTTTGTACGGAGTTGGATATTCTGTATTACATTGCAAAACGGTAATGTTATCTTTTGCAGTTCCATTTTGAACCAGAATTTTCAATGCTTGCCCAACTTCATCCAGGGTTGCCATTCCTGTCGATAGAATTATCTGTTTTTTGTATTTCCCTATTTCTTCCAGATAGGGTAGGTTTGTAATTTCGCCGGATGGAATTTTAAAAATGGGTAATCCTAAATCATTTAATAGTTGTATACTTTCAATATCAAAAGGAGAAGAAAGAAAAAGTATTTTTTTCGTGTTACAATAATCTATTAATTCCTGGTGTGCGTTATAATCCAACTCCAGTTTTTGGATCATTTGCAGCTGGTTTTCTTCTGTGCCGGTAGTTTCTTTCTGGTAATTGGCCTTTTGGGCATGGCCTGAAACGATATTTTTAGCTTTAAATGTCTGAAATTTTACCGCATCGGCACCTGCCTCCGCAGCAACATCAATCAGTTTTTTTGCCAGGTTTATATCTCCATTGTGGTTTACGCCTGCTTCGGCTATAATAAAAACTCCTTTAGATTTTAACATTCGAAATCCAGTTTTTTTTGTAATAATTTCTCATCAAAAGAAATGGATTCTAAAATTTCAACCATCTTTTTTGCTGTATTTCCTTCTCCAAATTTATAATTCATCGTTTGCAACGTAATCAAAAAATCTTTATCCAGGGCTTTTTTTATTCCTTTTTGTATGGATTCTATGTTGTAATTAGTATCGATAACACTTGGATGTCTCATTCGTCCTTTTTGCCGGTCTCCAATATTTACCGTTGGAATCTTAAAAAAAGGAACTTCAAGAATCCCGCTGGATGAATTTCCAATTACAAATTTACAATGTTTAATTAAATTAAGGTATCGCAAACTACCTAAGGATTCAGTAAAATGATAATTTGAATGATTTTTAACCTGCGATAAAATTTCATTCAATATTTCATGCCGGTTTACTTCCATATTGGGAGCTGTAATTAAAACCTGCCCATTAAATGATTCTAACGCTTTAAAAATGTTTTGTATTTGTTTTTTGGATGTTAGGTCCTTTTCTAGTGTAACCGGATGATACGTTAACAAAGCAAGCTCCTTTTCTGTAACCAGTCCTAATTCCTTGAATAATTGTTCTTTAGGATTCTCTTGTATCTCCAACATATTGTCAACAGCCAAAGCACCCGTATTAAAAACTCTCCAGCCTGATTCTCCCATTTTTCGGATATTTTGGGCATACTCATCGCATGCAGCAAAATGAATGTGGGCTGCTTTGGTAATCATGTGCCTGATCTGCTCATCAATAGCTCCTTCGGATTTTTCTCCCCCATGAATGTGAATAATAACCTTACGGTAAAGAATAGCTGCCTGTACAATGGGAAGTAACTCATAGCGATCGCCCAACACACAAACCGCATCAAATTCATAGTTGCCAAAAAGCTTTGCGAGTTCATTTGTTTCTTTAGCCACAGAGCGCAATATTTCGAAAGGGCTTGTCTCTTGTGAGATATAATCAAAAGTATCAGTTACAGCTATATTTTGTTCTTTAATTTCATCAATGGTAAACCCATGCGCTTTTGATAAATGAGCACCTCCCACAAATAAAAGTTTTTCCAGCATTGTACTTTTATCTATTTCTTTAATAAAAGGAGATAAAATTCCAAATTCTGCTCTTGTGCTTGTAAATATTGCTATTCGCTTCATTTAACTATGCTGTTGGCTTTTATAAAACTATTTGATTCAATCTTAATACTTTCTTTTGTTACTGCTCCGCTTCCAATAAACGTTTCATCACCAACCTGAACATGGCCGTTCACGATTGCTCCGGTCGAGATATGGCAATGGTTTCCAATTTCAACATCGTGCTCAACCAAAGCTTTAGAATTGATGATACAGTTTTCCCCAATTTTTGCGTTGGCATTTACCAAAGCATGGTGCATGATAATGGTTCCTTCTTCTATAATTGCATGTTTGGAAACATAAGCTCTGGGAGATATAATTATCGGTAAATTTGCCTTTTTTGATTTTAAAATTTTAAAAAGCTCTTTCCTTCGTTGTGCACTTTTTATTTGTCCTAATGTAATCAGGAAATATTTATCTGAACTAATAAGGCCTACTAAATCATCATCATTTCCTATAACAGGATAACCCAAAGTTTTTTCGCCTTTTTTTTCGGGTAGATCAATAATACCTTCAATGGTAAAACGTCCTTCCTGTTCGATTACATCAATACAGGATTTACAATGTCCTCCGCCACCAATAAGTATTATGGATTGTTTCATGTTAGGTTATTTGTGTTCAATTTGTGTTCATCAGTGGATATAACACTGCTTGGCAAATTCACTACCCGTTCTTCCAACCATTCTGCATTGCTTAAGTCTCCTTTTTGGCAATCTTTAAACATTTCAAGTTTGTTCATTAAGGTCCATACCGGACGGGTCATGACGCCGTTCTCATTGGTAAATTTAAGAAAAATATCACGTTCCTTGCGATTTTTAAGCAAGATAACGTTGAGCCAGTAATTGGATGTTGCGTTTTTTGGTTCGGTAAAAAAGGCTAAGGCTGAGGCTGAGAAAAATTCTTTATATTTTTTTGCTATTTTTCGTTTGGATTCGATGAATTTGGGTAATTTTTCCAATTGTGCTAAGCCGAGTGCGGCATTAATGTTGGGCATTCGGTAATTGTATCCTATTTCGTCGTGTACAAATTCCCACGGATGGGGTACTTTGGCCTGTGTGGTTAAGTGTTTGGCTTTTTGTGCCAGGTTTTCAT
Organism: uncultured Bacteroidales bacterium; assembly: GCA_964606845.1. GTDB lineage: Bacteria > Bacteroidota > Bacteroidia > Bacteroidales > UBA12077 > UBA12077. The sequence continues at coordinate 7,802 of CAZSIC010000040.1, read as the reverse complement.
CTTTAAAAAGTAGCATGCCACCGCCGCCGGTAGTTATGGTTTTATTGCCGTTAAAACTTAACACGCCTATTTTTCCAAAGGTTCCGGTATGTTGGTTTTTACCCTGTGAAATATTCGCTCCGCGCATTTCACTGGGTGAATAAAAACTTCCCAGGCTTTCGGCAGCATCTTCTACAACAGGAATATTGTATTTATTGCAAATTTCAATAATTTCATCTATCCTGCACGGATGGCCGAAGGTGTGCATAGGAAGGCAAGCGGTAATATGTTTATTGGTTAATTTGTTAATAGTAACAAGTTTCGAGTTTCGAGTTTCGAGTTTCGAGTTATTTTTAAGCCAGTTTTCTAGTTTTTCGGGTGATAAGCCTAAGGTGTCTTTATCCACATCAATAAAAACAGGGTCGGCATTGCAATATTTTATGGCATTTGCGGTGGCGATAAAAGTGAGTGGTTGGGTAATTACTTCGGTATTGGGCTCTACTCCTACTAATTTTAATGCCAAATGCAATGCATTGGTTCCGTTTACACAGGCAACGGCTTTGGTTGCTCCGGTGTATTTGGCCATTTCAATTTCAAACTGGTCAACAAATTTTCCTACGCTGGAAACAAAGGTTGAATCGATGCACTCTTCCAGGTATTTTTTTTCATTGCCCATAAGTACTGGGGCATGCAGTGGAATGAAACCTTCCGGTTGATTGAAGAGTTCTCGTATAAACCTAATTATTAATGAATATTGATGTTCCATCATGTTTTATACTATCCTTTCAAAACAAATAAACATTATGTTTTTATTTATCCTTTTAATCTGGCTATTTATTAAATATATTATAGGAGTTGTAGGCTTTTATATTATTAGCATACATTATTATAACAATGAGTAAAAATACCATAGCATTTGAGCCAACCATTACACCATTATAAAAAAAGGTCTCCCATAATACAAAGAATAAAATTATTACTTTTAATCTTTTTACTCTAAGATTATTGAGTACTGCGTAATAAAATAATAGATAAAAAAACAAACCCATATAACCCAAAGTAAAAAATAATTCCATAGAAAAACCGGTAACTCCGACTAATCCAAATTGTGCTTTCCTCTCATCTTGATAATATTCATCTAAAACATAAGATGAAACACCGTCACCAAATAATAGCTCACGTGTGTCTTTGGAGTCAATAATGTCTTTATTAAATAGTTGCAAAAATGCAGCTCCTCTGCCAGAGGTAGATGTCTCTGCTGAAATATCACTAACCTCCCGAACACCAAAGTTATATTGCAAAGCATAGTCAATTGCATATTGCACATCAAAACTGCCCCATGTCGTTCCTTCCGGATTAAATGAGTGATTTGATCGTAATCCAATATAGAATACCAACAAAACTATTGGAATATACTTCAAAAATTTTTTGGGATTAAACGTTTTAGTAACATATACTGACATCAAAAATATATAGAGCGGAAAGAGAAAAACAGGAGAACGCTTATTACTTAAAAAGGCAATCATAAATAAAGATAAGGCAATAAGCCATTCCTTAGTAGTTAAATTCATTCTTTTGTGCAGCGCATAAAAAATAAAACCTAAAATGGGTAAAGTAACTGCTGCTCCGGCTCCTTTGGCAGATAAACTTCCTACTATGGCTTCTCGGACACCCATAACAAAAAACTTCCCAATACTTAAAAAAACTTGAATGAAAACCACTGTTAAAATTAAACTTACTAAATATTGTTGAAATTTTAAGTTTTTCATCCTGTTTTTTAGGCCATGGTACAAAAAGTAAATCACTGAGTATTGAAAGAAAAACTGACTTAATACAGTTAATGGTGACGATAGGTGATTTAAATTTGATATTATAAAGACCACTGTAAAAGATGCAAAACATAAGTTTACTAAAAAGTCCTTTTTACTTTTGTTTAAAAATATATCACGTCGGAAAAGGTAAAATAGGTATATAACAACAATTATTCGATAATACTGAAGGGATAAAATATCTAATTTGTGCAAGACACCAAAAAGGCCTTCCCAAAAAATTAAGAATACCAGGATAGTGATTTTATTTACTCCATACTTTCTAAACATGTATAAAGCTGAAAATAAAACTAACGCATAGTATATATATACTTGTAATAAACTGATTTGTAGATGTTCAGTATATGAATACATTAATTAATTTTATTTGTCGTAAATATATAATTATTAACTAATTAGCTATTTTATTGCTAAAGAATTAGCTATTAACGGTTTATATTCGTTCCTGAAAGATATTTTTTGGCTTTTAGGTATTCTATTGCTTCTACCAATTTTATAATTATAAACTCTCTTAAAAAAAGAATGTAAATAGAACAGAATATTTAAATAGAATGGATATTTATATAGCTCTTTTTCCCATGGGCATTCATACCCAAATTCATTCATGTATGGAGTAAATATCTTTTCAGCCCGCCTTCTACTTTTACTGGAAATAAAGTATTCGTCAATATTTTTCTTTCCTTTAGTCTTATTTTGAACAGGAATATCTCTAACCTTTTTTAACCCTATCTTTTTAATTACAATTTCAAAATCATTTTGAATATTTTCTTGTTTAATAATGAAATCACAATATCTTTTTTCTGATAATGCCCAATCATAATAGGGAAATCTATAAAACCTTAAAAAGAAATTTTCAAAAGTTGAACTCTGTTTAAACTTTTTTTTCTTTTTCAAATAATACTTTTCAAGATAATTCTTTTTCTTAGCATCAATTAATTCGGAACTCCAGTAAGTATCCAATTTTTCATAAGTTGATATTACTTTATTTAAAGGATTTCGTATAGATGCAAATATAAAATAATCAAGATTTTTATATTTTAGTAATTTGAGCAAGATTTTAATTGACGTATGTTTTTTTAAAATTTTCTTTCCGCCATAATAATTAACCAGCTCAGCAGAAATAGCAGTTGTTCCGGATTTTCCTATTTCTATAAAAACGTATTTATTCTCAGTACTTATTACCATCACATTTATCTTAAATATTTTGAACTAATTTGTTGAATTGTCAAGTAGTTAAAAACCATATTAAATAGATTTACATCTTAGAGTCAAGATACTTTCCTTTTTCTTCATACATAAAGTCCGGTATCATCTTAAAAAACAAATCCACTATTTGCTGTTTCGTCCAATACCCAGCTTCCTTCATTTTTCTTATCTCAATTTTGAACAGCTGTTGTTTTGAATTATCATATTCAGGGCTATTCTTTATTACTCCAAGGTTTTGGAATCTTTTCATATCCAACACTTCCTTCTGTGTATAAAATTCTTCAAAATCTTTTTCGCCGGTGGTATTGCTTGCACTAAAAAAGCATGGCCATTTTTTCTTTAGTGGCAAATCTTTTACTTTTTCGCGTGCTTCATCTTCGCTTTGGCAGATGTAAGGTTCATAGCCCAAATTTCTTAAATATCTTTCAGCAATTTCGGCAAAGGTGATTAAATGCAATTCTTCACTTAATTTTGGAAAGAAAATATCTCTGTTTTCACCAAAGATACAGGACATTAAACACAATTCGCCCGATTCTTTGGGAATAACAAAATAGCGCCGAACATCGTTGGGGGCAACAATGGGTTGTTGCTTTTTTATACGTTGGTCGAAACCATGTAATAACGAGCCATCAGAAAAAGCCACATTGGCAAAGCGGGCCATTGAAATATCAATATGCTGGCTTTGCCTGTGGGCAAACATTTCCATAATTCGTTTGGATGCTCCCATCATGTTCACGGGATTAGCCGCCTTATCAGTCGATACACAAAAATATTTTTTTACTCCTTTTTGAATAGACTGTTGTATGGTTTTTTCGGTATTAAAAACATTCACATTGATCATGCGCATTAGTGTAAACGGGTCTTTTTCGCTGCGTACATGTTTTAAGGCCGAAAGGTTCAGCACATAATCGTATTTACCGTCACTTTCAATAAAAGCATCGTATTCCACAGAACCCACATCCAGTACAAAGGTTTTAAATTCGCCCTCAATATAACCTAACGAGCTGCGGATATCCCGCACCAGTTCCACCATATTATTTTCTGAAATATCGACCACATGCAGTTTTTTCGGATTGCGTTTAAAAATCTCTTTGGTAACTGCCTGCCCAATGGAACCGGCACCACCAATAACCAAAAACCGCGAATTGGAAACGATTTGTTGGATTTTCTTTTCGTGTTGGTGAATATCCTGAGTAAATAATTCTTTATTTCTGCCTAATAAATGGAGCATGTTTATTGTTTTTTGTTAATGGAACGCGGATGACACAGATAATACTGATTTACGCAGGTTTTCAATTTTTATTTAATTTTCTCTGCGTTACTCTGCGTTTTACTCTGCGCAACCCTGCCTTCGGTAAATCTTCGGCAGACAAGACTGCGAGAACTCTTTTTGTATTCTGTCTTTATTTCTCGCTGATTAACGCTGAGTTGATTTTATTCTTGTTATTTAAAAATCTGTGCATATCCGCTCAATCTGTGTATGCAGCATGCATCTGTGTTCCTGCCTACGCTTCGCAACCGCTAAAGCTTCCAGCGAACGCGGTGAAGCTCCGGCAGGCAAGCTATTATTTAGTTTTAATTATCTTTATTAATGAGATTAACAATTACTTTAATCATCGTTTCTTTCTCTTCGGGTTTGCTAACAGCAATCATTAAGGTTAAAGCAACCAGTGTATTATCAGCAATTCTTTTATTTCCGTTTTGGTCAAAAAGAATTCCGTTTTTTTCAAGAAAATATATAAACAAAAATGCTGCAATTCTTTTATTCCCATCAGTAAAAGAATGATTTTTAGTGATAAAATATAGTAAGTTCGCTGCTTTTTCTTCAATACTTGGGTACAAATCAGCACCATTACATGTTTGATATATGGTATTTATTGAGCTTTTAAATGAAGAATCTTTTTCTTTTCCAAAAAAAGTCATGTTCCCAAAGGCTTTTTTAACGATATAAATTTTATTTATAGCCTCATCGTAAGTTAATCTGTAAACTTCTTTTTCTGATATGTTTTTAATTTCTAATTTCTGGTAATCGTATTGATCCAGTATATCTAAGGCATAAGCATAATCGGAAATGATTTTTAATAACCCCCGGCTTTCATCGTTTGAGAGTTCCTTATGATTTAAAACTTTTCCTAATATTTTAACAGATTCTTGTAATTCTTTGAGTTGTTCATTTTGTTGAGCCAGTCTTTTTTGATTGAGCGCATATCCTTTTAGTAAATATTCTTTTAAAACTTTATTAGCCCAAATTCGGAACTGTGTCCCCCTGTGAGATTTTATTCTGTATCCGATAGATATTATTACATCTAGATTGTAAAAATCAACCTGATAAACTTTTCCGTCACTTGCAGTAGTTGCATTTTTTGCAACAACTGAATTTCTACTTAATTCTTTTTCTTTAAAAATATTATTTATATGTCTTGATATTACAGATTTGTCACGATCAAATAATTTAACTATCTGATTCAAACTTAACCACACGGTTTCACGATCAAGTCTTACTGAAACTTCAGTATTGCCATCTTCTGATTGAAATATTTTTATTTCTGAATGATGCATTTTTATTGGTGACTGGTAATTTGTAACTGGTTAATATCTTGGGTAAATAGTTCTTTATTTCTTCCTATTATACCAATTGTAATTAAAAATGCCGCATAAGGCTTTTTTAATTTTACAATGGCAAATGCCGATATACAATCAAAGGGGCAAATAGTATAAAGTAAATTAGTGCGACATTCTGATTGGTCATACGAATATATTTTGATTAAACTACTGATTATTTGAATGTTATATTTTTCTATTTGTCTTTAGTGGTATTTGTTGCCTCACACGATTGTTTATTTTTTTAAGGTGTTCGGCGAACCCTCATCCCAAGCATCTTCAATGTGTTTATATTCATGTCCTTTTGTTTTTGTTCCTCTAAATTTAATTCCTTTAAAGATGAGGGTTTCATCGGTAATAAATGGAGCATTATTTTTTGTTTATTCGTTTAGTTGTTTACCATGCCTAACGGCAGGCAAGTTTGTTGAGTTGTTTATTCGTTTATTAGTAAAATGGTTAATTTGTTAATTTGTTAATTAGTAAATTAGTAAATCTGCCTTCGTTAAAGCTCCGGCAGGTTTACGTGCCGATAGGCATGCAGGTCTGCGAGAATTCTTTTTGTAAATTATTTACTATTCAATAATTTTCCAATAACCACCTTTTGCGGGGCCTACTCGTTCGATATAGCCTAAATTTTTTAATTTTCTAATGTTAGTTTCAATTTTACGCACCGAGATACCTACTGTTTCCGCTAATGCTTTGGCTGAAGTGAATGGGTCATTTTGCATCTGGTTTAAAATTATTCGCTGGTTTTCTGTAAGTTTTTCACCGACCTTTTCACCGACCTTTTCACCGACTTTTTCACCGACTTTTTCACCGACTTTTTCACCGACTTTATCAGTCCCATTGGTTTCGATAGTTATCCAAAACGAATCGGAGAATTCGAAATTAACCTTATTGCCATTTTTGATACATGCATTGGTTACGCGTTTAATTCCAGTGCCTGCTTTTTCCATAAAATCGGTTCGGGCAAGTAAATCAACCAGCAAGCGATTCCGTGCTTCGCTTTTTTTGCCAAAATCTTTTTCAGGGAACAGCAATTCTCCTTTATTATTGACAACAATACTTCTTTTAAGTTTTTCTATTGCTATTGTATCTCCAAGAAAATAATCAAAGTGAATAACTGCGTTTACTATTGCTTCGCGGTATGCCTCTATAGGATACTCCGGGAATTCATCTCTTTTAAGATCTTTTATTTCATACCGAACCGGGATACGTTCTTTCAGGTAGGCAATAGCAAATTCAATATTCCCGATAATTCCCCGGTCAACTTCTTTTTTGTCCAGTATATCCACCCGCTTGTCGTCATTAAAATGAATACACCTTATTTTTGAGCTGATGATGTATTTATAAGGCTTTTTAGAAAAATAGAGCACCCCGGCATTGGTCATTCCATCATTGGTAAGTACACGCAGGTTCTTCAAAATTTCTTCCTTTGGCAAACTATTCGATATTCGGGCTAATTGAAGGTAATATTCAAATTTTTCGTCGTCGAAGTCTTTCCAATCAAATTCGGTACAAATCTGTTCATCGTAGCGAATCTTACCTGATTTAATAGCCAGAGCCAATATTTCATCACGGCTCATTTTTTGAGAGTTAGCACCCATTCGCATAAAAAATCCTGTAGAACATGAATAGGGCTTATTTACTCCTTCTTTTACTTCGACAGCAAGTACATTTTTTGTTTGGGTCAGAAGAACTGCAATAGTCGGGTCGCAATTTCGAGCAACATCTTGAATTTGTGACTTCAATTTGTTTGTTATATCGATGCCTTTTATTTTACCGCTATCTGCAATACCAAGATAAATTACACCACCAGAAGCATTGGCAAATGCAACCATTTCCCGGCCTAAATTTTTGTCGAGAGTCTCCTTAAACTCAATGAATTGGCCTTCGCCAAGTTCTAATATTTTATATAATTCCTTATTTATCATTAATTATGCGATGTACATAGTTCTTTATTTCTGCCTGGTATACCAATTGTAATTAAAAATGCCGCATAAGGCTTTTTTAATTTTACAATGGTAAATGCCGATATACAATCAAAGGAGTAAATAGTATAAAGTGAATTAGTGCGACATTCTGATTGTTTATACGAATATATTTTGGTTAAACTACTGATTATTTGAATGTTATATTTTTCTATTTGTATTTAGTGGTATTTGTTGCCTCACACGATTGTTTATT
>CAZSIC010000039.1:0-27887 GCA_964606845.1 uncultured Bacteroidales bacterium | reverse complement strand
TTCTTTTTGCTCGTCATAGTATCCTTAATTAAGAAAGCCCAATATACAATATAAAATCTATATAAAGATATTAATTTTTTATGTTATTGAGTCATTTTTATAGCCTGATCTAACGGAATTTGGTGTTCGGCAAAATAGGCATACACCTCAACTTCTTTATTTACAGTAGATTCAATTTTATCTTTTAATGCAAAAGCTTCGTCAAAATTGTTAAATGATTTGATGGTAATTTTTTGTCGGCTATTTTGCTTTTCTGTATATAAATCTTTTGTTTCTGGCATTATGGCTTTTATCTTATCAAGCATGATTGAATCTTCTGCCATCAACACAATATTTACGGTGTAAATTATGGTTAAATTCTCAGCACTTTCACTCCGTTCTTCTTTTTCTTTAGATGATGATTGAGATGCATAATTTATGAATGGCTCTTTTGATTCCAGCTTTACCGCCTGATTTACAGGTATAATTTTACCATCCTGAAAAGCAACAATAAATGCATCGGAAAATCCTTTGTATTTTACTTTTGGTAAATTCTTTTCTGCATTTTTGATGGATATAAATTTTCCGGCATAATATTTTCGGATATCGCTGTTTGGCTTTTTAATAGCCGTTAATGGTTCTAATCCTTTAAAAACAGTAGCGTTTTTGCTCGAACTAAAAGCTCCCAGCTGTATCATATAAATGATACCATCGGGCAAGTCTTCATTCACAGGAATGGGATTGGATGAATTGTAACGGGAGGGTAACTTAACTGTTAATCCTAATTCAAAATTGATCTTTTTCTCCTCATAACCGGCAGCAAGATATTGCAACTTGCGTAATGAATCTTCATTATATTCGATAAGTTGTTGTTTCTCCTCTATAACCTCTTTTTTTGAGGACTGGCTCTCTGTTTGTTGATTTCCATCATTGCCTGCAAATCCATAAGTTAAATTTTTCGAAGCCATATTTTGTTGTTCAATTTCACGAACTTGCCGGTAACATTTATCAGCTTTTTTTTGAGTAATGTAAACCTGCTGTTCCAACTCAATAATTGCATTAGACAATTTCGCACGTTCTTGTCCACCGGGGGTATGGTCAAATTGTTTTCGCCTGTCATTAATAACCCATCGGAGCGAATCGGCTTTTAACTGATAGCTCATGGCTAGATTCATTAAACTATCGTATTCTGTTTTGTATAAAAAATTATTGTTAATTGATGGTTTTATGAATGTTTCTGCTTTCCTGTTTTCTGCTGGTTTTGGCTTTTGCTTCCGTGCATCTAAGGTGGCATTTACTTCAAGTTGAGCTAATTGTTTAATTTTTTCATTGTTTTTTAATTCGATATAAGGCGAATGATATTCAGGATCAAATTTATAAACAGTGTACTCATTTTTGCCACATTCTCTGTTTGAGCTTACCAGTGCCAGTTTGTTATTAGCCGAAGGAACATACAAAATATCATCAAAAGGCGAATTAACAGGGAAGCCAATATTTTCGGGTTCGCTCCATGTTTGGTGGTCCCAATCCCACGAGCTTTTATAAACATCATACCCTCCCATGCTGTAATGCCCCTTTGAGGCAAAAAATAAGGTTGTTCCGTCGGAATGGATAAATGGATAATTCTCATCAAAAGGAGTGTTAATAACATCACCTAAGTTTTTGGGTTGGCTCCAGGTTGTATCCGTCAATTTTTTTATCCGGAAGAGGTCAAAATCACCACGGGTTTTATTTTTGGCTGCAAAATATAAAATTTCGTTTCGCTCTAGCTCATTAGGGATAAAAAGTACGGTGCACTCAGCTAATGAATCTTTTTCCCAGCCAAAATAATCGTTCCTTTCAACAAATTTTCCATCCAGGTCATTGAACTGATACTGTTTATAAAACTTATCTTTCGAAATATTTTCTCTGCTGTAAACCGAATATTTTTTACCGTATTTTATCAGGTAAGAGCCGTTACGAGCCATTGCTTTGTAGTTTTCAAGCGCATAATCGTTAATCTGTTTTTTTGTTGCTCTTTTTTCAAACCATTCGTAATTTTTTAAGGCTTCGTCGAACTGATAATTCCGGTGATAAGCTAATCCCAAATAAAAGTAAACATCATCGGGAACGTCCTGGGTTGCAGCATATCGTAAAATATTAAGCGCTTTATCAGAGTTATTATCTAAATGTAATAAACAAATTCCGGTATAATAATTATAGGTAGGATCTTTGGGGTAATTTTTAAGCATTTGGTTAAAATAGCTGTAAGCATCCGAATAATTTTTCTGCTTGAAATTGTTATATGCTGCTTTTAAATCATTTAGCCCTGCGTTCTCATTTTGTTGTTGTGCAAATACTCCAGAGACAAGCAGAAACAATCCTAAAACACAGCTATATAATTTAAATTTAACCATTATTTATTGTCCCATAAATTGAATAAACAATTACAAATTTAATATTCCTGCCATTGTAGTAAAAGAAAATAGTCAATTACTTTTTTTAATCAGGTTAAAATTCAGTAAATTGAGTTACCAAATAAAAAATCATTTTAAGAATTATAAACATTACTTCTAAACATGATGTTGATATGCTGGTTATTTTTTAATTTTACAGAACCTAAAATAAAATCGACATGGCAGAATTAAAAGAAGGAGATAAAGCTCCAATGTTTAAAGGTATTGATCAAAATGGAGAAGAAATATCTTTAGATCAATATAAAGGGAAAAAAGTTGTACTCTATTTTTATCCTAAAGACAATACACCCGGCTGTACTTCCGAAGCATGCAATTTACGCGATAATTACAGCGATTTTTTAAACAAAGGGATGGATGTTATTGGTGTTAGCCCGGATAGCGAAATCTCTCATCAAAAATTTATCGACAAACATGATTTACCTTTCAGGCTAATATCCGATCCTGATAAAAAGATTTTAAATCAATACAATGCCTGGGGAGAGAAAAAAATGTATGGTAAAACGTATGAGGGTGTTTTGCGAAAGACATATATTATAGCTGAGGACCAAACCATTGAAAAGATTTTAGAAAAGGTGAAAACAAAAGACCACACAAATCAGATATTTACATCGTTAAAAATTTAATTAAGAAAAATATTATATTATGACAAAAGAGAAAAAAGAAACTGATATTAATAAGGAAAAGCTAAAAGCCTTACAATTAACTTTAGATAAGATTGACAAAGATTATGGCAAGGGTACTATAATGAAAATGGGCGATAAAGCAATTGCCGATGTACCATCCATTTCATCAGGATCGATATCGCTTGACATGGCTCTTGGTGTAGGTGGTTTCCCACGAGGACGGGTTATTGAAATTTATGGCCCGGAAGCGTCAGGTAAAACTACACTTGCCATTCATGCTGTTGCCGAAGCGCAAAAAAAAGGTGGTATTGCTGCCATTATTGATGCCGAGCATGCTTTTGACCGTTTTTATGCCGAAAAACTAGGTGTTGATGTGGAAAATCTTTTAATCTCGCAACCCGATAACGGCGAACAGGCTCTAGAAGTAGCCGACCATCTGATCCGTTCCGGAGCGATTGATGTTATTGTAATCGATTCTGTGGCAGCCCTTACGCCAAAAGCAGAAATTGAAGGTGAGATGGGCGATTCAAGAATGGGGCTTCAGGCTCGGCTTATGTCTCAGGCATTACGGAAACTTACAGCCAACATAAACAGAACCAATACATGCTGTATTTTTATTAACCAGTTGCGCGAAAAAATTGGCGTGATGTTTGGCAATCCTGAAACAACAACCGGAGGTAATGCGCTTAAATTTTATGCCACCGTGCGTATTGATATCCGAAAAATTGGACAGATAAAAGATGGCGAAGATGTTTCGGGAAACAGAACGCGCGTAAAGATTGTGAAAAATAAGCTGGCACCGCCATTTAAAAAAGCCGAATTTGATATTGTTTATGGCGAAGGTATCTCAAAAGTAGGCGAAATCATTGATATTAGCGTTGATCAAGGTATTGTGAAAAAAAGCGGCTCATGGTTTAGCTATGGTGAAACAAAATTGGGACAGGGACGCGAAGCGGTTAAACTGCTGCTTAAAGATAACCCTGAACTGGCCGAAGAACTGGAAAATAAAATCATCGAATCTTTTACAGTAACCGCTGAAAAATAACTCATAAAACATAAATATCATGCATAAATTAAAACTAACTGCAGGTTTGATTATTTTAGCATTAATCATTTCCTGCTCCGGAGAAAAAACAGTAAAAACAGATATCGGGAATCCGGTCGATACAATTCAACTCACTTCAGAAATAATGACCCCGGAAGTTTTGTGGTCGTTTGGACGAATTGGCAGTGTAGAATTATCTCCTGATAAGGAAACAATTGCCTTTGGCGTTTCTTTTTACAAAGTTGATAAAAATAGTGGAAATACTGAAATTTTTACCATGCCGGCCCAGGGTGGTGAAGCCGAAAATATTACCAATACTAAGGTTGGTGAATATTCACATCAGTGGCGCCCCGATGGTAAAAAAATAGGTTTTTTGAGTGCTGAAAATGGCAGCCTGCAACTTTGGGAAATGAATCCAGACGGCAGTAACCGCAACCAAATATCCGATATCAAGGGTGGCATAAACGGGTTTAAATATTCGCCCGATCAGAAAAAAATTGTATTTATCAAAGATGTTAAGCTTGACAAAACAGTGAATGAGTTACATCCCGACCTGCCAAAAGCTGAAGCAAGGATTGAAACTGATTTAATGTACCGTCACTGGGACAAATGGCACGATTATACTTACAGCCATATTTTTATTGCCGACTATGATGGAAAATCGTTGCAAAATGCTGTTGACATTATGGAAGGCGAACGTTACGATTCGCCCATGGAACCGTTTGGCGGAATGGGACAAATTAACTGGAGTCCGGATAGTAAAAAAGTTGCTTATACCTGCAAAAAAATGTATGGCAAGGAATATGCACTTTCCACCAATTCCGAAATTTATGTATATGATTTGGATAACAAGAAAACCATAAATTTAACCGGAGGAATGATGGGATATGACAAAAACCCTGTTTATTCGCCCAATGGAAAAATGATTGCATGGGAAAGTATGGAGCGCGATGGTTACGAAGCCGACCAAAACCGTTTGTTTATTTTGGATTTCGAATCCGGAGAACGCAAGGATTATACAGCCAGTTTTGATCAAGATGTTCATAACCTGGTTTGGACAGGAGACAGTAAATCCATATATTTTACCAGTGATTACCATGCAAGATACCAGATTTATAATCTGAATATTGAAACCGGAGATATAAAACAGGTAACAGAAGGTAAACACAACTATCAATCTGTAATTCCTGGCAACGAAACGCTTATTGGCGCTAAACAAAGCATGTCGATGCCAACCGAAATTTTTGCTGTAAATCCCGAAACAGGAGAAGAAAAGCAACTTTCATTTATTAATAAAAAATTAATGGATCAGTTAAACTTTGGAGATGTTGAAGAACGATGGGTTAAAACCACCGATAATAAAGACATGCTTGTTTGGGTAATTTATCCGCCTAATTTCGATCCTGAAAAGAAATATCCAACCTTATTATACTGTCAGGGTGGGCCACAAAGTTCGGTAAGCCAGTTTTTCTCTTATCGATGGAATTTCCAGATGATGGCTGCCAACGATTATGTTATTGTAGCGCCCAACCGCAGAGGTTTGCCATCGTTCGGGCAGGAATGGAATGAACAAATATCGGGCGACTATGGCGGACAAAATATGAAAGATTATTTTAGCGCGATTGATGCTGTTGCCAAAGAACCTTATGTGGATAATAACAATTTGGGTGCTGTGGGAGCAAGTTATGGCGGATTTTCGGTTTTCTGGATTGCAGGAAACCATGATGGCCGTTTCGATGCTTTTATTGCGCATGATGGAATATTTAATTTCGAAGCCATGTATCTCGAAACCGAAGAGATGTTTTTCGTTAACTGGGATTACGGGGGCCCTTATTGGGATAAATCTAATAAAGAAACGTATGATAATTCGCCGCATAAATTTGTTGATCAGTGGGACACACCCATTATGGTAATACACGGCGAAAAAGATTACCGAATTGCATACACTCAGGGAATGAGCGCATTTAATGCAGCTCAACTCAGAGAAATCCCCAGCAAATTCCTGTTTTTCCCTGATGAAAACCACTGGGTGCTTAGTTCGCAGAATGGCATTTTGTGGCAGCGCGAATTTTTTAGCTGGCTCGATCAGTGGTTAAAGGATGAAGAATAATATGATGTCTAAAAATTTTTTTAAAGCCGGATTTTTCCGGCTTTTTGTTTTTCTTTTTAGATTTACTTATTTTTATTCAAATATATTCTTTGAAAAGTATGGATGAGGTAATCTTAAAATTTTTCCATTTTTTAATGATGGTTGTTTTTCTAACCATCTACCTTCTGGCATTTATTGTTGTAAAGCCCTTCTTGCTGAATTATAAACGAAAAATTTCAACCCTGAGCCTTAAAATTACTTACCTTGTTTACCTTCTAGCTTTACTGGTATGCGTTTATTTATTCATGTTTTTTGGCCCCAGCGATATTGAATATCAACTTAGTAACCTGTTCTTTTTGATTATGCTGATTTGTATTTTCATTCCTAACCTGGGAATCCTCTTCCGGAGGAAATTCCAAAGAATAAGGGTTTTTTACAATTATCTTTTTTCTGTTGTAAACCTTTCTATTTCTTATTTCTTAATCCATAAACTGGTTCAATACAATTGGTTTTTGGGTTGATTGGAATTTTAAAAATATAGTATATCATGTTTGATTGGATTTAGGAACAAGTTGAAGTATAATAACTTATTTTTATTATTGTAATAAATTTAAACGTTTGTTTGTTTGATTTTTAAACATTTTCTATTTTTGTTTAGAAAAACTCGCGCCATGAAAAAATTAACACAAAAAGAAATAGGTAAAAGAATATCTGAAATTAGAAAAAGTAAAGGATATTCTCAAGATGATTTAGCAAAACTGCTAAAGATTAATAGGCCGGCAATTACCCAAATTGAATTAGGTAATAGAAATTTGACGGTTTTGGAGTTAAAAGAAATTGCAACAATATTATCAATTTCAATAGATAAACTGGTATCTTCTGATTTTATATTGACAGACTTGTTATCAAATGAAGAAAAAAATGAAAAGATAGATGAGTATAGAGTCTCAGTACCAGAATTGAAAGTGAATAAGTTTAAAAATATTTTACTTTATATTCTGGAAAAATGTGCGGGTAAGCCTAATGTTGGAGAAACTCTGTTATATAAATTGCTTTATTTTTCTGACTTTAATTATTACGAACTTTATGAAGAGCATCTAACTGGGGCAGAATATAGAAAATTGCCTTATGGCCCGGTTCCTCAAAAACTGGATACTATAATTAGCCAAATGATTACTCACAAGCAATTGAAAAGATTTAAGGTTGATTATCATGGATATCCTCAAGCAAGATATATTCCATTGTCAAAACCCAATTTATCAAGTTTAAGTGCCAGAGAAAAGGATGTAATTGATAAAGTGATTGACCAGTATTCTGATTGGTCTGCATCAGCTATTAGTGAGTATTCTCATAAGGACATGCCGTGGTTAGCATCAAAAGAGGGGGAAGCCATAGATTATGAGTTGGCTTTTTATAGAGAAGCTCCATATTCTGTGAGAAATTATGATGATAATGCTCTATGATATTTGAAGAATTAAATGAATTTAAAAAAGATATTAAAAAGCTTTCAAAGAAACATAGAACGCTTTATAAAGATGTTGAAATTGTAAAAAAGGTTTTAACTGTAAATCCTAAAGAAAAACCTCCTTTTAGTTATAGGTTAGATGGTTTAGGTATTGAGACTTGCATAATTAAAGTGAAGAAAATTGCCAGTAAGAGCTTTAAAGGTAAAGGTGTTAATTCTGGTTTTCGGTTGATATATGCACATTTTGAAAATGAAGATAAAATCGTACTGGTAGAAATATATCATAAATCGGTAAAAGAAATAGAAGATAGACAGCGGATACTTAATCATTTTAAATAAAGAAATTTAGATAAATGACTAAAGCAAATAAGTTTTTAAAAAATTGGTTATGCGATAAAGTAACCATTTAAAAATGGAATTGAAACAGTATTGAAAAAAGAAATAATAATTTCAATGCCTGCACAAGTTAAACTAAATGTGGGTTTTTATTCGCCATTCCGCTTATGATTGCGGTTGCTATCTAAAGGCTTCGTTAAGTTGGTGGTTTTCGATACAATCATTTTTCTCTCAAAAGGTTCAAAATACGGTTGGTTTTATCGTGCATAGGGGCATAACCATCTAGCCAGTGAATTATAAACCCGTTGCGCTCCATACGCCGAAACCAGGTCATTTGCCGCTTGGCAAATTGATGAATAGCAGTTTCGAGCTTTTTAAACATCTCGTCGTAGCTAAGTTCACCGGTGATATGCTGCGTAATAAATTTGTACTCCAGTCCGTAATATACCAAATTTTCTGCACTAATTCCCTGATCGATTAATCGTTTTACTTCATCAATCATACCTTCATCTAAACGTTGCTTCAGGCGTTGAGTAATTCTTTTCCGCTGCGATTTACGGTCAAATTTTACTCCTACAATTAAAGGCGTTATTTTGGGGTAATCAGTATCCAGTTGTGGATTTCCGGCATAATATTTTTCTATTTCTATAGCCCTGATCATACGTTTTCGGGTATCAATATCGGTTTTATTGTGCAGTTTTTTAAATGATGATAAAATGGTTATTAATTCTTCGGTAGGTTTTTGTTCCAATTCGGCCCTTAGCTCTTCATTAACCGGAACTTGGATCAGTTTATAACCTTTTAAAACTGCTTCGATATACATTCCTGAGCCCCCGCATAAAACAGGAAATTTATTTCTGCTATGGATATCGTTAAAAGCTTTGATAAAATCTTGCTGATATTCGTATACATTGTATTTATAACCTGCATCCACAATATCAATTAAGTGGTATGGAATTTTTTTCCCTTCAACCACATAATCTCCAAGGTCTTTCCCGGTTCCTAAGTCCATGCTACGGTATACCTGGCGTGAGTCGGCACTTACTACTTCGCCATCCAGCATATAAGCCATACGTGTTGCTACGGATGTTTTTCCGCCTGCGGTAGGGCCCAGAATGGTTAATAAATTATACGTTTCAGCCATAAAAATTTTCTATTCTTTTGTTATCCGGATAAAGATAGGGATTGTTAATAATATTTAGAAAAATTCTGCCGAGTTATATTTTAAAATTAGGCTATTCGTTTATTTTTGTAGCATAAATTTTAATTATGGTTTTAAAAAGAATAGTTAACCGTGTCCGCTTTTTTATCATAACCCCGGCAAGAGAATGGGAAAAGGCGGCTACTGAAAAGGCTACGAACAAAGAGTTGTTTAATCAATATATTGTTCCAGTTATTTTTTTTAGCTCAGTGATTATTTTTTTGGGACGAATTTTAAACTGGGAAGATCATTCGTTTGTGAACGGATTCCTTGCTGTGCTATCATTTCTTTTGGTATCTTTTTTTACCATTTACCTGTCGGCATTAATTTTAAATGAGTTATTACCTAAATTTGGTGCTGATAAAAATCTAACCCAAAGTTTTAAGCTAATGATTTTTTCTTCTTTACCGGCCTTGATAGCTTATGGGATATCATCTTTTCATCCATTCATGGGGTTTATCGATTACTTGTCGTTATATTCCATTGTTCTTTTTTGGACAGGCATTAAACCATTGTTATCAGTACCGGCAGATAAGATAACAGGTTTTGCTTTAATTTCCTTAATGATCATTGGTGCATTGCTCATTTTAATAAGCTCGATTATAATGAATATTATCATTTATTTTTCGGTTTATTAAAACCTTATCCCTGTTTTTTGTACCAAATAATTCAATACCTTTGTGTTTTGTAAAAAGAAAATCTTTATGCAAAAAAAAATCAATATAAAAAATAAGAAAGCAGCTTTTGATTTTGAGCTAATAGAAAAGTATACAGCTGGTATAAGACTTACGGGTACCGAAATAAAATCTATCCGTTTAGGGAAAGCCAGTCTGGTTGATACTTATTGTTTTTTTCATGAGCATGAACTGTACATCAAAGGATTAAATATTTCTGAGTATGCATTTGGCACCCATTACAATCACGAACCAAAACGCGATCGCAAATTACTATTAAACAAAAAAGAGCTTAAAAAAATCGAGCGAAAATCTACCGAAAAAGGATTGACTATTGTAGCTACCCGGTTGTTCATTAACGAAAAAGGATGGGCTAAGGTTGAGATAGCGCTTGCCAAAGGTAAAAAAGAGTACGATAAGCGCGAAGAGATTAAAAGAAAAGACCTGAAGCGCGATATGGAGCGAATCAGGAAATTTTAATCAGGGATTTTTTATTTTTATTGGGCAAAAAAGAAATTATTTAAATCATAAATATCATCGGCGTTAAAATCCGAATCAAAATCAAAAAATTCATCAATGGCATCGAGCAGTTCATCGAACGAAATGTAATTATCACCATCTTTATCGAGCTTTTTAAATTTTTCAGGGATTTCATCATATTCTCTATCAGCATTCCATCCACCATATCCAATAGGAATCATATAAACTTCATCTCGTTTTACTGCATTAAGATCGTAGAATAACATGTCACGAATTTTATTGGTACTCATTTCAACGCCATATTCGTCAACAATTGCTCCTTTGTTTGAAAATTGCTCTTTATCCTTATAATTAGGCACGCCGTCTTTGTCGTCATCCAGAGGGCATCCTACAGAATCGACAGCTACCCCAGCAGGTGTGTCAGGACAGTCATCTCTTAAGTCAAGGACTGCGTCTCCATCGTTATCGGCAATTAGAGTATAGTCGAAATCTCCTGTAACATCGGCAAAGAGGTTTTCAATAACCTTAGTTTTGGCTTCAGAAAATAAATCGATATTAAGTGAAACATAAGTTAAGGAGAACATATCATTCATTTGATCACCAATTCGTCCGGTAGTATTTTTATAACTGATACCATCCAAATCATCAGTAAATGTGTAATGTAAAGAGCTAGCCACACGAAGGGCAACACGGTCGCTTACTTTAAAATCAAGGCCTGCATCAGCAACAATGGCAAAAGTAGTTGGAGAGTAATCACCTCTGCCAAAAAAATCTTCTTCCTGAATATTGGTTTCATAATCGTAATCGCGGGTAACAATTTGGTCCCCAACGCGAATGGTTCCATCGGGATAATAAACGTACTCACCCAAATCATTTCTTAGATCTGTTTTTGAGTCAAATCCGATATATTCACCGCCTAGTGAAATAAACGGGCGGATTTTTTTATTCCCCTGATATATATTTCCAAAACCGTATTCTACATTAAGTCCTAAGCTAAAAACTTCTGAAGAAAAGTTCCAATTTTTCTCCGGCTCATTGTAAGATCTTTCGTAGCCGGTTATTGTTCCTAATAAAACATTTGCATTGGCTTTCCAATGGTGTTTATCATCGAGATATTGAAACAGGTTGATTCTTATACTTGGTGTACCCTGAGTAAGCCCTTTCATATCATTTTTTAATTCGCCGTAATAATTAATAACACCGCCACCAATTCCCAGCACCGGCATATATACAGGGTTTTCAACTTCTACTTCCTGAAAAAGCAAATCTTCGTATCCTCCCTGGGCATGAGTTAACTGAGATCCCAAAAGAACAATTAAAAAAGTAAGTAATAATCTATATTGTTTCATTTATCAAGGCCATTTATAATTAACGATACCATTCATGATTCGTAATCATGAGTGCTTCCTGAACCGTAATTCTTTTTCCGTTATTATATGCTGATACAAAAGCATCATCAATTGTTGTTGTATTCCAAATGTGTACCCTGTAATCACGAGCTGCTTTGTAAATATCAAACGAACCAACCGAATATTTTCTCCATCCTTCGTGAAATTCAGTGCGAACTTCTTTGTCAAGGTTGTATTTATTAAAGTATCTTTCAATATCGATAGGTCGGTGTCCTGCTGCAATTTGAACACGGTAATAAACACCCGATTCGGGTTCAAGCACGTTGGTAAGTTTTGTATCCTCACGCATTGCCCGTAAAGCACTTTCTGCAATTTCAATTTTTACTTCTCCACTGTAATCAGCAGGTTGTGTTGTTGTTATTGGAGCAACAGGCGCTTCTTCGACAGAAGCTGCGACTGCCATTAAATTTTCTTTAGAAGTATTTTCTAGGTTTACATCTTTTTCAACAATGCTAATGCTTAATGTATTGTCATTTTCAATGTATGAAAATGTTCCATCCAATGTTGGTTTTTGGGTAACCTCATTATCCGGCACCAGTTTATAAGAAACTACAAAATAAGGATCAGTAGGTAAGTTCATCCATAAAAATTTAACCGTTTGGTCTTTAAATGTAAAAATGGCATCTTTATTTTCGATGCTTACGGCTGAATATCCTTCCGGAACACTTTCCTGGATTTTAGCAAATTTTTCTTTATCACCCTTATTAACCAACAGGTTTACAATATATTCGCTATCTTCAACTCCGGTGTAAGGGATTTGTCTTATACATTTAACTTGTGCAGTGGATGGCTTATCTGTTTTTGTTGGCGTTACCAGGTTTTTAAAATCGTTTATATCAACAATTAAATTAGGATCGATATCGGCTGATGGAGTAATGGTAATATTTTGAGGCGACAAGTCTTTTGTTTTGCGCTCATTATCTTCTATATAAGAAAATGTGCCTTTTAAATCAAAAGTGCCTTTGAGCCGTCGATCTACCTCTAATTTATAAGATAGTGTAATTTGTTCGTCGGCGGGTAATTTGAGCCATATAAATTTTACTTTTTGATCCTTAAAGCTAAAGTCTGCATTAGCTGTTTGAACAGGAATGGGGGTTAAACCAGCAGGAATTTCCTGTTGAAATCGTGCAAAACTTTCAAAATCCGACTTGTTTAACGTAACCTCAACGATTATCTCATTTCCTGCTTCTACTTGTTTTGTTGCAGTCATATCCAATGTTACATCGGAAAGTACGAAATTCAGCGCCAAAACAATCCATGTGTAAATAAGAAGCAATAAATGTTTTATCATATACAAAAAGAATTTTATTCTACAACTCAATAAAAATAGCTATTTAATACAATAATAACAAAATATCAACATAAGTTATCAACAATTGTTAATAAATACTGTTTTTTGTTTATAACCTTATTACTTGAATAAGCCCTATATTTTTAAAATTTAACCTTTTTTATTTACTTAAATTGTTTTTATGCTCATCTTTAAACAATATCCCTTGTCATATTTTTAAAGCCTTTGTTGATTATTAGCTGCTTTATTGTTTATAGGATAAATATATAAAATTAAAAGTTTGGACTCAATAGGTATTGGGAATAAAATTCATTGATTTTATTAACAACCTCTTCGGGCGTATCAACAATCTGAATTAGGTCTAAATCTTTTTCTTTAATATTTTTTTCTTTAAGCATGACATTCTTCACCCAATCCATTAAACCTTCCCAATAATCAGACCCTACAAGGATGATTGGGAACCGTCCAATTTTTTCCGTCTGAATCAGTGTGATAGCTTCAAAAAGCTCATCGAGCGTACCAAATCCTCCAGGCAACACTATAAAGCCCTGGGCATATTTTACAAACATTACTTTGCGTACAAAAAAGTGTTCAAAACTAATTAGTTTATCGGGGTCGATAAACAGGTTTGCTGATTGCTCAAAAGGTAAGTCAATATTGAGTCCTACCGATTTTCCTTTTCCTTTTTTAGCGCCCATATTACCTGCTTCCATAATTCCCGGGCCACCTCCTGTAATAACGCCATAGCCATGTTGTGTTAATTTAAAAGCAATGTCTTCGGCTATTTTCAAGTATTTGTTATCTGGTGTTGTCCGGGCCGAACCAAATATAGAAACACAAGGGCCTATTCGCGATAACTTTGAATAGCCTTCAACAAATTCGGCCATAACTTTAAAAATCGACCAGGAGTCGGATGATTGAGTCTCATTCCAGTCTCTTTCTT
The DNA here is from genome assembly GCA_964606845.1 of uncultured Bacteroidales bacterium. Classification (GTDB taxonomy): domain Bacteria; phylum Bacteroidota; class Bacteroidia; order Bacteroidales; family UBA12077; genus UBA12077. The sequence continues at coordinate 13,896 of CAZSIC010000039.1, read as the reverse complement.
CAAAAGCATTCTTAATTAGATCTTCATTTGTCATAAAGTAATATTTTATAGAATATTCGTATACTAAATTAATCTTTTTTTATTAAATCTCACCACTAATTTTTTGAAAGATAGATCGAAAAACTGAATTACACTATTACAGTTCGTTTTTAAGATATTCGGCAGTATAGCTACCGGTATTATTTATTAATGCTTCGGGTTTCCCTTCTGCAATAATATACCCTCCTTTGGCTCCGCCATCTTTGCCTAAGTCAATGATATGGTCAGCCATTTTAATAACATCCATATTATGTTCAATGACAATTACTGTGTTTCCTTTATCAACAATATGATTAAGTACCTTTAATAATACACTAATATCTTCGAAGTGTAAGCCGGTTGTTGGTTCGTCGAGAATGTAAAGTGTATTCCCTGTATTTCTTTTTGCCAGTTCTGCAGAAAGTTTTACCCGTTGCGATTCTCCGCCTGACAGTGTAGTTGAGGGTTGCCCCAATGTAATATATCCGAGCCCGACTTGCTGTAACGCTTTTAACTTTTGTTTAATCGAAGGTACTGCATTAAAGAATTCAGCCGACTGGTTAATGGTCATATCCAATACATCACTTATAGATTTGCCTTTATATTTTACTTCGAGTGTTTCACGATTGTATCTTTTACCGTTACAGTCTTTACAATGAACGTACACATCGGGTAAAAAATTCATTTCAATGGTCTGTAAACCTGCACCCTGGCATGTTTCGCATCTTCCGCCTTTAACATTAAATGAAAAACGGCCTGCTTTATATCCACGGATTTTTGCTTCGGGTGTGTGCTCAAACAATTTTCTGATATCAGAAAAAACGCCGGTATAAGTAGCTGGGTTAGATCTTGGTGTTCGGCCTAATGGCGACTGGTCAACCTCAATTACTTTGTCGATGTTTTTAATTCCTTCAATAGAATCATAAGATAAAGGTTGCTTATTGGAGCGATAAAAATGCCTGCTTAGGATAGGATGCAGTGTTTCATTGATAAGTGAAGATTTTCCGCTACCCGAAACCCCTGTTACGCAAATGAACTTACCCAATGGAATTTGAAGAATTACATCTTTTAAATTATGCCCTTTGGCACCTTTTAAAATGATCTTCTTTTGGTTTCCTTTTCGTCGCGTAGTAGGCACCTCGATTATCTTTTTATGGTTCAGATAATCAGCGGTTAACGATTCAGAATCAATGATTTCTCCGGGAGTACCTTCAGCAACAACCTTGCCTCCGTGTCTGCCGGCTTTGGGGCCCATATCAACAATATGGTCGGCTGACAAAATCATCTCTTTATCGTGTTCCACAACAATAATTGAATTGCCTGAATCGCGTAACTGTTTTAGCGAATTTATCAGTTTGCGGTTATCGCGCTGATGCAGTCCAATACTGGGCTCGTCAAGAATATATAAAACATTTACCAGTTTAGACCCTACCTGGGTAGCCAGTCTGATTCGCTGGCTTTCTCCTCCCGATAAACTTCGTGCAGGGCGGTTTAATGATAAATAATTTAACCCGACATCGAGTAAAAAAGACAAACGTTCGGTTATTTCTTTAATAATGTCGCGAGCAATGATATTCTGTTTTTCTGTTAATTGCTTCGAAAGCTTTCTAAACCACTTATAAAGCTCGTCAATATCTAACTGGGCTAACTCGGCAATGTTTTTTTCGGCTACTTTAAAATGTAACGACTCATCTTTTAATCGGTTTCCGTTACATTTTGGGCAAACTACTTTTTTAACAAACTGATCGGTCCATTTTTTACCGTTTCCCGACAATTGTTCTTGCTGGTAATTGTTTATATAGTTTACAACTCCTTCGAAATTTAAAAAATAATTCGACGACCGTCCCAGCGGTGTATTGAGCAGCTTAAACGATTCGTCGGATCCGTAAAGGATTATATTGAGTGCATTTTCAGGTATGTTTTTTATGGGTGTGTCGAGTGTAAATTTATATTTTGCAGCAATTGCATCTAACTGCCAGAAAATAAGTATGTTTTTGTATTTACCCAGTGGTGCTATTCCTCCTTTTTTAATGCTTAATGCAGGGTCGGGAATTATTTTTTTGATATCAATTTCACTTACAACACCCAGTCCATTGCATTTTGGACATGCGCCCTGAGGTGAATTAAACGAAAAAGTATGTGGTGCAGGTTCGTTATATGAAATCCCACTTACTGGACACATTAATTTGCGGCTAAAATATTTTATATCGTTGGTATCTTTTTCTAAAACCATTAAAATGCCTTTGCCATGATTTAGAGCTGTTTTAACAGTCCGCTTTATTCGTTTGGTATCCTTTTCTGTTATTTTAAGTTTGTCAATAACAGTTTCAATATAGTGTGTTTTATACCGGTCGAGCTTTAAGCCGTGTGTAAGTTCTTTTATTTCGCCATTTATACGTGCGTATAAAAAACCTTTTTTGCGGGTTTGTTCAAACAGCTCTTTGTAATGACCTTTTCGTCCTTTTACCTGAGGAGCCAGAACCATTACATTTTTTCCTTCAAATTTTTCAATGATTAAATTTAGAATTTGCTCATCGGTATATTTAACCATCTTTTCGCCGGTAACATATGAGTAGGCATCCGAAGCACGTGCAAAAAGCAATCGTAAGAAGTCGTATATCTCAGTAACGGTTCCTACTGTTGAGCGCGGATTTTTATTGGTAGACTTTTGCTCAATAGAAATTACGGGGCTTAATCCGGTTATCTGATCAACGTCTGGCCGCTCCATATTTCCTAAAAATTGTCTGGCATACGCCGAAAGTGTTTCAATATATCTTCGTTGCCCTTCGGCATAAATTGTATCGAAAGCAAGTGACGATTTCCCGCTTCCGCTTAAACCGGTTATAACGGTTAACTTATTCCGAGGAATGGAAACATCAATATTTTTAAGGTTATGGACTCTTGCACCAAGTACTTTAACTTCTGAAGTTCTAACCGTTTTCTCTTCTACAATGCTTAACTTATCTTTTCCCAAGTATATAAATGATTTAAACTATTCAGCAATTTGAGACGAATCTGCAAAGTTGTAATTGTTAATTAATGAATAATTTCTGTAACCATGTTCAGGGATTTTGATATAATATTCTTTTCCTTTCGGATTAGAAAGAAACGAATCCCTGAGCCATGGATTAAAATATTTTAAAATTTTATAGTTGATCTGATATTCTTTTGCAAAATCGGCAAAATTATGAACAGAGGTATCTACTTTTACATTAAAAGTTGGTATTTCGTGATAAAAATCTTTGTCGCGTAAATGAAATCCGTATTTCTCCGGATTTTCGAGAATTAATTTAATAGCCAGAATACGGTATATGTATCGGGCAGTTTCTGTATTAAGCAAAAGGTTGTAATAATTATCTTCTTTTTGTCTGTTTACCTGTCGTAACAACCCAGTTCTTCCCATATTGTATGATGCAGCAGCCATTGTCCAGCTGCCAAATAATTCACGGGCATCTTTCAAAAAATCAGCAGCTGCTTTTGTAGATTTTTCAAGATGATAGCGTTCGTCTACTTCTTTGTTAACTTCCAGTCCGTAATCCCTGGCAGTACCTTTTAATAATTGCCATATTCCAACAGCGCCTGCAGGCGATACACTATTTTTTAAATCACTTTCGGCTAACACCAGATACTTAAAGTCGTCTGGAATTCCATTTTCCTGTAACACTTTTTCGATACGGGGAAAATAGCGGTTAGCTCTTTTGATAAATAAAAGTGTTTGCGATTGCCAGTAGGTATTTATAAGGAGTTCCTGATCTAAAGCTTCGCGCACATCAAAAAAGTTAAGAGGTACTTCTTCGCCAGCAAAATTTAATGTTTCAGGAATAGGCAATGCAAAGATTGAATAATTTTTTTCAAAGGCTTCCTGGTAATCATAATCTACAGATTCTATTCCCGGTTTGGAATAAGAAAAAATCAATACAAAAGATGCTAATATTAAAATGGATAAAAATGTATAAAAATATTTCATGTCTCACTCTTTTTTACTGAGATGGTCCAATAAATTTATTAACAAAATTTAAGGATAAAGGTTACAAAATTAAGGATTTTTTAGGTTGAAAAAGTAAAATTAAAATGAATAATTTACTCCTGTAAAAATACCAATTGAATATGGGTGAGATTCAATATCAGAATTTGAATTTATAGGATTTAAGTAATATTTAATAGAAGGCTCGATATGTATATTTACTTTGTGTAAAATTGGATATTCCAATCCAAAACCAAGCGTTCCGCTGTAATTTATATCATTAACACCGTCGGTTTTTCCAATAACATCTTTGGTATCGCCATAAATTAAATAAACATTATTGCCTACCAGGAAGTTTGCACCTACACCGCCAACAAGATTAACATCTATCATTTTATCAACAAGTTTATATCTGAATATTACTGGTACCTCAATGTATTCAAAACTCTGCCTGATGTTGGCATTTAATTTATTAAATACAGGGTCATTGATATTATAATTTGATTTGGTTCCATCAAGATTCTGGACGCGCGCGGTTGATGTCTCGTCGAAATAAACCAGTGGAGAATTAAATGTGATTTCTCCGGCAGAATTTACTAAACCATAAGAATTAATGTATCTATCGCGGTATTTTGGATCAATTAACTCATAAACACTGTTGGCATAAACTGAAACATGATCCATGTCCTGTCCCATTGATGAATAGTAAATCCCGGTTTGAACGGTTAATCTTTTTTGGGGTTTGTACTGAATATTTAGTCCACCGGAATAAGAAAATACAGCACTTTCGATATTATTGTAATAATTACGTCCTGCTATTGTATTCGACTCTTTTAAATGCCTGTAAGAATAAGAGGGAGCAAAGGATCCGCCAATAACCCAATTTTTAGCATTTGTGGGAGTATTATATGCATATTGATTTTGGGAATAAAATTCGGGAAAAATATCAGCAAAAAGACTCTTTTTTCGTTTTTTTGATTTTACAGCAATTTCAGGATTATGTTTTTGTTCATTAACAAAAACAGGAAAAGGCGTTAATACTGCAATCTGCTTTTCGCGTTGAACAACTTCTATCTCATGGCCTACTTTTTTAATATAATCTGATTTTTCAACATTACGTGATATAAAAGTTTCTTCGTGAGTGTCTGAAATTTCTGCCAGCAGGTTATTCTGTGTACCCTGAATATTTTTGTTATCATGAATAATTTCAGCGAAAGAATCGGTCAATTCATATTGATTATTATTAAGATAGAAATAAACAGATGCGATCAGCGCTAAAAAAGCTATAGATGCAGCAATTTTATAAATGAGATATCCCGATGTGTTTTTTCGGGCATCTAACTCTTGTTCAATATTATTCCACACATCAAGAGGAGGGGATTGTTGAAAATTTTTAAACCTGCTCCTGAATACCTGATCCATATTACTTAAACTCGCACTCATCAAACGTAATTTACTTTAATATTATAATGTTTTTTTACTTTCTCTTTTAAAATTTCACGTGCTCTCGATAGATTAGATTTAGAGGTTCCTTCTTTAATATTTAACATTTCGCATATTTCTTTATGCGAATAACCCTCAATGGCATATAAGTTAAATACCATTCTGTATTGTGGTGATAACTCCTGAATCAATTCCAACAAATCATTTGCAGCTATTTCTGTAAGAATATGATCATATTCTTTATCCCTTGCCTCGTAACCCTGCTCCATATTTACTGCAAATAAATAGCTTTTATCTCTGAACTTTTCCAGGGCTGTATTCACCATTATTCTTCTAATCCAGCCTTCAAAAGAACCTTTATGATTAAATTGTTTCAGGTTTATAAATACTTTGATAAACCCATCTTGTAATATATCTTTAGCCTCATCAATATTATCGGCATATCGCAAACAAACACCAAACATTTTATCGGCAAACATATGATATAGCTGCTTTTGCCCTTTGCGATCGCCTTTAATGCAAGCTTTTATTATTTCAATATGATTATTCAACAGGTTATTAGGTTTTGTATTTATACAAATTTATTGAATAATTTAATTGAACAAAAAGCTTGCCGAACTTTTTTGCGTATTCTTTAAAATTTAGATGTTTAAAAAATTAATTTGGTTGCGTTTCTCTAAAAAAATATTTTTATTGGTACGCAACCATTTCTTTATTTCTAGCGTCTTATTCATCGACTACCAAAGATTAATGAAAAGTAAGCAAGAATTAACCTGAAAATACCTAATAATTATGCAGTTAAAGACAAAGCCGCAGAAAAAATTCTATCACACTGATGTGAATATGGGTGTTGTAATTATCTTTATTGTAGTAACACTGATATTTTTACTATCAATAACAAAAAGTAATTATAGTAAAAATTTATTCACTCAGCGAACAGAAATGATTGATAAGAAATAGTTTTTCAGACATATCTTGTGCATTTCTTTCTAAAAACCTTAAGAAAGATTTTAAAGTTTATTTTTAACAAAAAAGTGGATGAGCGTTGGCCCATCCACTTCTTTTTTTGCTTGTATTTTGTTATATGTGAATTACTTCTCCATATGCTGCAGCAGCAGCTTCCATCACCGCTTCCGACATGGTTGGATGTGGATGAATTGATTTAATAATTTCGTGTCCTGTTGTTTCAAGCTTTTTAGCCACAACTAATTCTGCAATCATTTCGGTAACATTGGCGCCAATTAAATGTGCACCTAATAGTTCACCATATTTTTCGTCAAAGATCAATTTAACGAAACCATCCTTTTCTCCAGATGCACTGGCTTTGCCAGATGCTGTAAAAGGAAACTTTCCGACTTTAATTTCATAACCGGCATCCTTAGCAGCTTTTTCTGTTAAACCTACCGAAGCTACTTCTGGAGAAGTATATGTACATGCCGGAATATTATTATAATTGATTGGCTCAGGATCTAAACCAGCAATATTCTCTACACAGGTGATTCCCTCAGCAGATGCAACGTGAGCAAGTGCTGGCCCATGAACGATATCGCCGATAGCATAAATGCCTTCGATGTTTGTTTGGTAATAATCGTTTACTTTTATTTTTCCGTTTTCCATTTCAATGCCCAGCTCTTCCAATCCTATGTTTTCGAGGTTTGGAGTTACGCCAACCGCCGATAATATAACCTCTGCTTCGATGTTTTCTTCACCTTTTTTGGTTTTTACTACCGCTTTGCATAGTTTTCCTGAAGTATCAACCGACTCAACGCTGGAGCTTACCATAACTTTCATCCCGGCTTTTTTAAACGAACGGCCTAACTGTTTAGATACTTCTTCGTCTTCGTTGGGTACAACGTTAGGTAAAAATTCTACTAGTGTAACTTTTGTGCCAATGGAATTATAAAAATTCGCAAATTCGCTTCCAATCGCCCCTGAACCCACAACAATCAACGATTCTGGTTGTTTTGGAAGAGTCATGGCCTTGCGGTAACCAATAATTTTTTTACCATCCTGTTTTAGGTTTGGTAATTCTTTAGAGCGAGCACCTGTTGCAAGGATAATATGTTCGGCTTCGTATTCCTTAATATCTCCGTCATTGTTCTTAACTTCAACTTTTTTATTTCCTTTCAGCTTGCCAAAACCTTCGATAGGGTCGATTTTATTTTTCTTGAAAAGAAATTGAATGCCTTTGCTCATTCCATCTGCAACTCCTCTGCTTCTTTTTACCATTGCTTCAAAATCAGGTTTTATATTCCCTTCGATTTTTATTCCATAATCGGCAGCATGCTGCATGTAATTAAACACCTGTGCGCTTTTTAACAACGATTTGGTAGGAATACATCCCCAGTTTAAACAAATTCCACCCAGTTCGGCTTTTTCTACAACGCCAACTTTCATGCCCAGTTGTGAAGCCCTTATGGCAGCCACATAACCTCCCGGGCCACTACCTATAACTATTACATCATATTTCATTGTGTATGTATTTTTAAGATTTAAAATTTTTTTACGAAAATATAGCTTATTTAGATGATTTTAAAATTTTTTATTGCTCATTGATTTTTAAATGAAATGTCCGTTTTATGATTTGGAAAATTTTGGCCAAAATAAAAAACATTACCAATGAAAAAATGATAGATGCTCCAGATGGAATATTGATTTTATAAGATATAATTAGTCCCATTAGCGCACCGATCAATCCTATAACAATTGATATGATGATAATGTTTTTAAATTCGTTGGTAAATAAATTGGCAATGGATTGTGGTATGGTTAACAATGATATCACTAAAATAATTCCAACGATTTTAATATTGAGAACAATGGTTAATGCTACCAGTGCAATGAGTAAATAATTAATAAAACTTACCGGCACTTTATGGGTTTGGGCAAATTCCTGGTCGTAAGCTACAAATAAAATAATCCGGTAAAAAAATATGAATACTGTAATTAAGATTATACTTAATAAAAACATTAAAAGAATATCAAGCGATGAAACGGTTAAGATACTTCCAAAAAGGTAAGTCATTAGATTGGGAGCATAGCCAGGGGTAATAAAAACAAAAATAATTCCGATGGCCATACCGAGCGACCAAAGAATTCCAATTACCGAATCTTCTCTTACATCAGATTTTTTTGATAAGAATTCAATTCCTAAAGCAGAAAAAACAGCAAATATGGCTGCAGCAATAACAGGGTTCAGCCCTAAATAATATCCAATTCCGATACCTCCAAAAGAGGCATGTGTGATTCCTCCGCTAAGAAACACCATGCGTCGTGTAACAATATAAGTACCAATAATCCCACAGCTTATACTGGCAAATATCCCGGCAAATAATGAATTGACAATAAATTTATATTGTAATAACTCTGCGATCATAATTGATGATTGTGTTTTTTTAATACCGTATGTGGTATTTCTCCATGAGTAATTAATTTTATTGGGCAATTGTAAGAAGCCAACTGGGCTTCGGTAATTTTATTCGATTTATGATAATGCAGTCCGCGGTTAACGCACGCAATTGTTTTAATATAAGTAGAAATAGTTCCTAAATCGTGCGAAACAATGATAATAGCCATTTCTTTATTAAGTTCTTTTAAAATTTCATACAGTTCTCCTTCAAACTGGTTATCAACATAGGTGTTGGGTTCATCTAAAATTAATAATCCTGGCGAAGATACTATGGCCCTGGCTAATAATACTTTTTGCATTTGTCCACCTGATAATTCACCTACAGGGTCGTTTTGTAAATTTAAAATCCCAAGGCGATTTAAAGTATCTCTGGCTTTCATATAATCAGTTTTGGAATGTTTGAAAGCTAAGTTTTTACCAAAAATTAAACCCGAAAGAACAATATCAATTACTTTAATAGGAAATTTGTGGTCTATTTTATTGAGCTGTGGGAGGTATCCAATAAGATTTTTTTTCTCTTTGGCTTGATGATAAAAATTCACAGATCCTTTATAAGGTTTAATTAATCCAAGAATTACTTTCAGCAATGTTGTTTTACCTCCCCCATTAGGGCCTATAATTCCAATAAAATCATCATCGAAAATTTCCAGGGAAACATTCTTTAATATAACCTCATCGTTATAACCGGCATAAACAGATTTTAACTCAACTAGTTTTGGCATAATTATTTATTTATCATATGATTTTACAATCATATCAATGATATGTTTAAAGCTTTTGTCCCATTCATAAGCCAAAGGGTCTAGCTGTACCACAGAACCTTTAATCTCTTTGGCAATAACTTCTGCATTGTGGGTGCTAAATTGTTTTTGTACAAAAATAATTTTTATATTCTCTGATTGAGTTACTTTTATGATTTTATGCATATTTCCCGGCGTGGGTTCTTTACCATCAATTTCAATGGAAATTTGTTCCAGGCCATAATCACGGGCCAGATAGCTTAATGCAGGATGAAAAATTAAAAACTTTTTACCCTTGTATGGTTCTAGTTGCCTTGTGGCATAGTTATCAAGGCTATCAATTTCGGTGATAAAAGTTTGATAATTAGATGAAAAAAACTTTTTCTGTTCAGGGTATTTATCAATAAAATATTGATAAATTAAACTTGCTTGTTTTTTTACTTCTTTGGGCGAAATCCATATGTGTGGGTCAACTCCATGATGATGGTGCCCATCGTGAGAGTGCTGGTCATGATATGTTTCTTCGGGTATTATTAAATGGGCATTTGCTGATAAATCAACAATTTTCATTTCAGGATGTATGTTTCTGAATTTTTTGATCCATAATTTTTCAAACTCAATATGTCCAATGCGAAAGTAAACTTCCGAAGCTGTTAGTTCCTGCATTTGTTTTGGCGATGGTTCATATGTTACAGGGCTTGCTCCGGGCGGAATCATCACATTAATTGTAAAATGATCGCCTGTGATTTTTTCTACAAAATATTTTTGTGGCAAAATACTTACTGTAACAACAGGTTTTTCATTTTTTGGCTCTGAAGAGCAACCTATTAGTAATCCTACAGCAAGTATAATTAAAGAGATTTGAATCTTCATGGTTAAAGTTTATTTAGAATTATTAAAAATAACAAAAATAAAAGAAATAATAGAATTTTGGTTAAAGAAAACGATAAAACCAGTATAAAAAAAAGCATAAAAAAAGAGTGGCTGAAATTTCAACCACTCAATTTTAAAAAAAAATATATAAAATAATGTTAGTCTAACAGCTCGGCTAATTTTTCGCTTAACTCTTCGCCACGTAAATTTTTGGCAATAATAATTCCGTCTTTATCTAGTAATACATTGTGAGGAATTGAGTTAAAACCATAAAGGTCACGTGCTGAGCAATCCCAATAGTTTAATTCAGAAACCTGTGGCCAGGTAATTCCGTCTTCTTCAATTGCTTTTACCCATGCTTCACGGGTTTTATCTAACGAAACACCAAAAATTTCAAATCCTTTATCTTTATATTTTTCATAATTCTCTACAAGAACAGGATTTTCTTGTCTGCAAGGGTTACACCATCCAGCCCAGAAATCAATAAGAACATACTGGTCGCCTACATATGATGATAGCGAAACTGGATTTCCGTCGGGATCGTCCATTGTAAAATCAATATAAGGTTGCCCAATTGCAACACTTTTTAATACATCAACCTTTTCGGCTAAATTTTTGGCATAAATTGATTCGTTTACTTCTGGGGTAAATTTCTCCATAATCAATTCTAGCTCTTCTAACGAAAGGTATGGCATCATATAGTTCAAAGTAATGAAAGGACTCAGAACGGTTGAAGAATTTTCGTTAATAAAATCTTTAATATATTGCTGCTGTTGCTCTTCAACTTTGCTATATTCTTCTTCAATTTGTTTAACTTTATTCATGTCGCCGCCCATGTTAGCTTGCATATATTCGTTATACAAATTTCTGAACTGCATGTTAAAATTCATTAATTCTTGTTCGAAATTTTGATAAAGTTTAGTAACCTCAGATCCTTCGATTTCGGCATTAGGAATACTATCGATATTTGCTACAATATTAATTTTAGCATTTTCCAAAAATAAAGGAATAGCATCCAACGTATCGGCAAACTTAACAATATGGTATTCTGGCATTTCTACGTTTCCTTTAAAATTGAATTTACCATCTTTTAAAGAAACTGAATCAACTGTTACCAGTTTCCCGTCTTCTACTTTTTGAAGGATCGCTGAACCGTTGTCTAATCCTTGAATTTTTCCATCAATATTGTATTCTGTTTTTGTCGAACATGAGAACAAAAATGCAATAGCCATCAGGCTGTAAAATAATTTTTTCATTATGAATTTATTTTTAAGATTTATAAAATTTTCAAACGATAAACATACAAAAAATTCTACATAATCAGAATTTAATATATGTAAATATGAATTATTTTTTATTGAAATAATCAATTAAAAGCATACGGGCTGCCATAAAAGAATTCATTTTGCCTTTTAAAACATTTTCTTCATAAATTTTTAGTTTACTTTTTATATCTTCAGTTTGATAAAAATTGTTTTTGAGTGCTTCATTAATTGATTCGTACATCCAGTATTTTGCTTGTTCTTTACGTTTTAAAGCAAAAAAACTGTTTGTTTTTTGATGTTCTATAAATTCATTTATAACTTCCCAAACATTGTTAATACCTGTTTTTTTAAGCGATGAAAAGGTTAAAACTTTTGGAATCCATCCTGATGGTGTTGGAGGGAAAAGATGCAGTGCATTTTGGTATTCAGCTTTTGCCATTTCGGCTTTCTGAATATTTTGCCCATCAGCTTTGGTAATAGCAATTCCATCGGCCATTTCCATGATTCCCCGTTTAATTCCTTGTAATTCATCTCCGGCACCGGCAAGCATGAGCAAAAGGAAAAAATCAACCATGGAATGAACGGCTGTTTCTGATTGCCCAACACCAACGGTTTCGATAAAAATAGTATTAAAGCCAGCGGCTTCGCACAAAATGATGGTTTCTCTTGTTTTACGTGCTACGCCACCAAGCGATCCGGCTGAAGGCGATGGCCTGATGAAAGCATTGGGGTCTGTTGAAAGTTCTTCCATCCGTGTTTTATCTCCCAGTATGCTTCCTTTCGATCTTTCGCTACTGGGATCCACTGCTAAAACAGCCAGTTTGTTACCTTGGGAAGTAATAAATTTGCCAATTGATTCGATAAATGTACTTTTACCAACACCGGGAACACCTGTAATTCCAATTCGTATAGAATCTCCGGAATAGGGCAGGCATTTTTCAATAATTTTTTGTACTGTCTGGTTATGATCAGGTAATGAGCTTTCAATCAGAGTTATGGCTTGTCCTAAAATTGTCCGGTTGCCTTCAATGATTCCATCAACATATTCCTGTACAGAGCGTTTTACTTTTTTATTTTTTCTGAATTTTTTGATTACTTCAGGATTGATTGAATCGGGTTGTTCAATACCACTTTGTACATTTAATGCTGATTTGTATGCTTTTTTATCTTTTTTATGATCTTTCTTCTCCGACATCGTTAAAAATATTTTCTACGAAATTAAAACATCCTTTCTTAGTATTAAAACTAAAATCTATTTTTCATAACAGCCATTTCTATGATTACTTTATAAAACAAAATAGGGTGTCCAAAAAGCCAGAAAAAAGTCATTGCGAATGCTGACAGTTATCGTCAGCATAAAGCAATCTGCTGATAATCAATAAATATAGATTAGCTTCGCTGAGCTCATTGCTTAAGCAATTTCGGTTGCTTCATTTCAATGACACTTGTAATTCTTTTTGGACAGCTCCTTGGTTTATGACTATTATTCAATATTTTTTTAATCAACTATTTCACCACGAATCATAAGCCTGACTTCCGGATTATTTGGATCATTAGAAATTACATAGATAGATTTTCGTTGCATCCCTTTTCTTGAACCGGGCGTGAAAATGGCTTTAAAAGAACTTGATTCACGGGGTTTCAACACTGTCTTTTCAGGATTAGCAGTGGTACAACCGCAGGTTGTTCTAATTTTTCGAATAATCAAATCACTTTTTCCGGTATTTTTAAAAACAAACTCTTTTTCAATATGTTTTTGACCCGCTGGAATCTTTCCAAAATTGTAATTTTTTTCTTCAAAAACTATGTTGGGCGCATTTGCCAGTTCTTTTTCGCTTAAGTGCGAAAAGTCTTCTTCAACTTTTGCACTGATGGTGATATAGTTGCTTCGTTGATTTTGTCCATTAATCAGAATAGAAACTCTATGTACTACAAATCCCCAATCGTTTACTTTTCTTCCATCATATTCGCCAATAATAAATCCTTTTTCGCCAGGTTTTAATTCATTGGGCGAAACTTTTAATTTTAAATAATCAGGAACATGCTGAAAATTTAAATTCATTAACTGGTCAGAACCATTATAAATTTTTAGGGTATCCTTTTTTACCTCATTGCTATATACCCTGGAGAAAGGAAAATGGTTGGATTGTAATCTTAAATCACCTATGGTTCTTGGGTAGTAAT
>CAZSIC010000038.1:16315-27989 GCA_964606845.1 uncultured Bacteroidales bacterium | reverse complement strand
AGTATCAAAATAAAACCTTTGAAATAAATCATTTCCCCAAAAAAAACGAATTAAAGGTTCGCAGAAACCAATTGATTGGTTATTCAGGAAATTCAGGAAGTTCAACCGGCCCGCATTTACATTTTGAAATCAGGGAAACAAAAATGCAAATACCTGTTAATCCTTTGTTTTTTGATTTTGATGTAAAGGATGATATTCCACCGGTGTTTTATTCACTCTCAATCTACCCTTTGGGAGAATCCAGCCATGTAAACCATTCAAAAAAAGCATTAAACTTTGATCTTTCTAAAAAGAATCATCATTACACTGTAAAAGATACCCACTCCATTGTCGTTTCAGGGAAGGTTGGTTTTGGCATCGAAATAAACGATTATCTGAATAATTCAAATAACCCATGCGGCATTTATACATTATCATTATGGGTTGATTCTGTTCAAATTTATTCACATATCATTAATAAAATTTCTTTTGCCGAAACAGGCTATATAAGCAGCCACATCGATTATGCAACAAAGAAAAAAACAAAAAAAACCATCCAGAAACTTTTTGTTGATCCCAACAATCAGATATCTATTTATCAGTTATTAATTAATCGTGGTATTTTTGATTTTAACGATGAAAAAGAACATACCATTACAATTGTTGCTACCGATGTTTATGGAAATAAGTCGGAATTAGTATTTGATGTTCAAGGGAATGGTATACTTCCGCTGCCTTATTTAAAAAAGGCTTCTGCCGGACAATTGATGCATTGGGAAAAAGAAAATAAGTATGAAAATGATGACATAAAAGTTGTGATACCTCCCGATGCACTTTATGATACCGTTTATTTTAAATATCAATCAGCCGAAAAACCTGAAAATGCTTTTTCTAAATTGCATCATATTCATAATGATTATACACCGTTGCATAAGAATGTTAACCTTTCGATTAAAACTGAGAACCTTTCTTCAGATTTATCAGAGAAGGCATTTATTGCCCAACTGGCAAATAATGGCAATGGGAAAAAGGATAAAATAATTTTTTGTGGTGGCGAAATAAAAGATGATTTTATAACTACACAAACCCGTTCTTTTGGATCGTATACTGTCCTTGTTGACACCATAGCACCTGAAATTGAACCGGTAATCTACAACGGGTTAAACATTCATCCTGATAACCAGCTTAAGTTTCTGATTACCGATGATCTTTCTGGAATTCAGTCGTTTAATGGATTTATTGATAACGAATGGGCATTGTTTGAGTATGATGCCAAAAACGATTTGCTGTTTTATATTATTGATGAAGAGAGGTTGGAAAAAAATATAGAACACGAACTGGAATTGTTTGTTGTAGATAATAAAGGTAATATTGCAACTTATTATTCAACTTTTAACTGGTAATGATATGACACAAAAACGATTATTCCAAGCTGCTGTAATTGTAATCTTAGCAGGATTATTTTCATGTATACGTACGACATTAAATTCTGAAATAACAGGGAAAGACCTTTATAAACATATTGATTTTTTGGCCAGTGATTCGTTAAAAGGACGCTATCCTGGAACTGCCGAAGACAGAGTGGCCGCTGAATATATTGCTTCTGCTTTTTCTCAAACCGGCCTTGATTTACTTTTTAGTAATGGATTACAAGAAATTGAAATTATTACCGAAATAGAAGCCGGAAAAAATAACAGCTTGCAGTTAAATGAGGAAGATTTTCGTTTGCGCGATGATTATATGCCGATATCATTCAGTGCTTCTGATAACATAAAAGCTGAAGTGGTTTTTGTCGGATATGGTTTTAACATTGATGAAAAAGAATTAAAATGGAATGATTATGAAAATATAGATGTAAAAGATAAAATCGTTTTAATGCTACGTGGCGAACCACAGTGTAATGAACCGGATTTTTCATACAGCACCAACAGTGGATTAAGAACAAAAGCTATTACAGCCAAAGATAAGGGAGCCGCCGGTGTAATATTCGTTTCTGGCCCTCAATTTGACGAAAATGATGAGTTGCTTTTATTAGACAAGCCAGAAGGAAAACTAGATATTCCTGTAATACAGATAAAAAGAGATATAGCAAACAAATTGTTAACGAATAATAAAACTACCGTTAAGAAACTGGAAAAATTAATCAATAAAAATAAGTCGTTTAACTCGTTTTATACAGGGAAAAGTATTTTGTTGCAAACAGATTTACAAACCAACCCCAGGCAAACTTTTAATGTAGCTGCACAACTTACTACCGATAAAAAAAATAACCAATATATTGTGATTGGGGCTCATTACGATCATTTAGGTTTTGGAGGTCCTGGTACAGGTTCCAGAATGCCCAATACAAAAGCTGTTCATTATGGTGCCGACGATAATGCCTCAGGTGTTGCTGCCATCTTAGAGATTGCCCATAAACTGGCATCGAAAAAAAACAGCCTGAATACCAATTTTATTTTTGCAGCTTTTGGAGCCGAAGAAATGGGGCTTATCGGTTCAAAACACTTTGTAAACAACCTGCCGGTTGCTGACTCTTTAATTCTGGCAATGATAAATATTGATATGGTTGGGCGATTGCGGCAAGACCGCAGTTTACAAATTAGCGGTGTTGGAACATCCATCGAAGCCGATTCGGTTTTACATCTATTAAACACAAAATACAATTTTAAGTTAGGATTATCTGAAGAAGGATATGGCCCTTCCGACCATTCTTCTTTTTACAGCAAAGATATTCCTGTTTTCTTTTATTCTACCGGAGCACATATCGATTATCACACATCCAACGATACCCTGGGAGCGATTAATTTTGATGGTTTATTTGAGGTTACTAATTTTATTTATGATTTAGCCTTTACCCTTTCTTCCCAACATGTAAAATTAACATTCTCCGAGGCAGGGCCTAAATCGCCCGGTGGCGATTATAACCGCAGAACAATGAAAGTTACGTTAGGCATTATGCCCGATTTCTCGGGCGTAGAAAAACGTGGCTTACGAGCCGACCTGGTTATTAAAGGCAAACCTGCCGATAAGGCCGGAATGGAATCGGGCGATATTATAGTAGCTCTGGATGGTTTGCCTGTAGGCGATGTTTACGAATACATGGAAAGGTTAAATCAACTCAAACCCGGGCAAATTATTACGGTTGAAGTGATCCGTAATGAAGAAAAGAAAGTACTTATCGTTCAATTATAATTTATCGAAGATGAAAAAAGCCACATTTTGGATACTTGCAATATTTATTACACTTGCATCAGCATATTATCAAAGAAAAACAGGACCCACATATCCAAAAAAAGTTGAGATAGAACTAAATCAACAATTAATTAATTTTAAAATGCCTCGTAGTCATTACTCTACAAGCAATTGTTTGGTTGAAATACCTGTGAATGATTCATTAACAAAAGGAGCGGTTGTTTATAAAAGATTCCCTACACAGGATGCATGGAAGAGTGTTGAATTAACCTATTCAGATCAAAAGTTAATTGGTTATTTACCCAAACAACCTCCTGCAGGTAAATTGCAATACTACATCAAATTATGGAATGGTAATACCCCTCAAAATATCCAAACCAGCCAGGAGGTAATCATACGTTTTAAAGGAGAAGTCCCTGACTGGGCATTGATTCCGCATGTAATTTTAATGTTTGCCGCAATGCTAATCTCCAATTTGTCAGGATTATTTGCTTTGGGAAAAATTAAACAACAAGTATTTTACGGAAGGTTAACATTAATTTTATTACTTGCCGGTGGTATGATTTTTGGCCCTATCGTACAATATTATGCCTTTGGTCAGGCATGGACAGGTATTCCGCTTGGATGGGATTTAACCGATAATAAAACACTAATCGCTGTGATATTTTGGCTTGCTGCTGTTGTCGCAAATAGCAAGAAAACAAATTATAAATATACCATTGTTGCTGCAATTGTGCTATTCCTTATTTATATCATCCCTCACAGCCTGTTTGGATCGGAACTGGATTACGAAAAAGGAAAGGTTGTTACAGGAATGATTAATCTTATTACTTTTTAATGAATAATGCTGCTGACGTAGAAAAAATCAACAGTTTATTTTAGTTAAATCTATGATTTTCTAGAGTCAGGTAAAAAAAAGACTATAATTGTAAAAAATGTTTTTTTAATTTTTATTTAAGTATGTCCGCTTTTTTGCATAATGAGTTATCTTGAATTTTTGAATGATAATTTTTTGGGATGCATAAAAGCGTGTAATCATTTTTTTATTTATCAAAATTATAAACACCTGTTTTCTTTAGATTAGAAAATTTTGTAAATTTAGCATGAATAAAAAGTAAGTTTTTATTAATAATTATTTATATAACCTAAAATTTAACAACTATGAGTAACGAAGGATTTAATTTTAAAAAATTTTATGAAGATTCAAAAAAAGCTCTTTTATCTCCAAAAGAGTATTTTGAAACAATGGAAACCTCAGGAGGCCTGGGCGAGCCAATTATTAAAGTATTAATTTATGGTGGTATTGCAGGAATTTTTGCTTTGCTATGGAATCTTTTTAACTTATCTTCAGGGTTATTTGGAGGTGCATTGTTTGGGATAGGTGCATTTTTCGGTTACATTTTTTTAGCAGTAATAGGTGTTTTTATTGTTGGTGTAATTGTGTTAATTATTTCATCTATTGCTAAAGGAAATAATGAGTTTGAACCCAGTATGAGAGTGGCTGCATCCATAATGGTGATAATGCCCATAAGTGCTTTTTTTGGATTTTTGGGTGGTGTCCATATCCTTAGTGCTGTTATAAGCCTGGCTATTAATTTGTACGCTTTGTATATGCTTTATTTTGCAATTACGCTTACGCTTAAAGGAGAAGACCAACCGGCAAAAGTGGTATCTTACGTTTTAGGAGGTTTATTAATTTTGTTTTTTATTATTGGATTAGGAACACGAAGTGCAGTGAATCAATTCTCTAAAAGCTATGAGAAAGAAACCAACAAGGTGTTAAAAGAGTATGAAAAGGCTGCAAAGGAAGCAGCAAAAGAGTTTGAAGAGGCTTCCAAAGAAATGGATGAAGATTAAGTTCTCAATTTCTTATATAAAAAAGAAGCAGGACACCAAAATGTCCTGCTTTAATTTTTTTCTTTTGCAATAATTAGTTTACTCTTCAATAGTTTCTTCAACTTCTTCTTCAACTTCTTCTTCAACTTCTTCTTTCATTTCTTCAGCTTCTTCAGCTTTTTCTTCTAAAGCTTCTTCAGCTTCTTCTTTCATTTCTTCCAGTTGTTCAGTTGCTTCTTCAACTTTTTCTTCGGCTTTTTCTTTAGAACCGCCGCAAGAATAAAGTGCTGTAAAACTAATAAGTGCAAAGGCTACCAGTAATAATTGTAATTTTTTCATTGTGTAATTTGATTTAATTATTGATTAGGATTCACAACAAAAATATAAAAATTATTACAAAATCAATATTTTCAGGCAATTAAATTTTTATTTTTTTTAAATTTTTTAACAAATTAATACTTTAGGCTTATTTGCAACCCACCTTTAAACCATCTGCCAGGCATAGTAATGTTAGAAATATCAAAATATTTGATGTTAAATATATTGGTGGCTTCGGCAAAAACATCAACCCGATTAAAGTTATATGTTATTTTTGCATCAAATAACCAATAAGGGTTAAATTCTTTTTCTTCGGTATAATCGCCAACTGTTTGATCGTAAAACATAAAACTACCCATTCGGTCCTGGTATTTTGCAATCCAGTTCAGTTTTAAATTGTTTAATATTTGATGTGAAGAATTAATGATGAGGTTGTGTTTTAGATGGTTTAATGAATATTTTGTTTCAAAATCACCAGAATAAATCTGTTGGTGTAAATAAGTATATTTTATATCAATATAATTTAAAAGGTTATTAGAAATCAAATGATCAAAAAAAATCTTTTGGTTAATACCAAAACCCAATGTGGTTACTTCTGTTAAATTTTGGGTTTCCCATTTTTCTGCTGGAAGCGCATTTTTAGGTTTTACCCAGGCAATTAAATTTTTTGCATCGCGGTAAAAAATATGGGCATTTGATTTTATCCATTGATTTTGGTATTTTATTCCGGTTTCATAACTCCAGGCTTCTTCAGGCTTTAAATCAGGGTTTCCTGTATTACTAGGGCCTTCATAAAATAAATCGGTAAATGTGGGCAAACGTAATGATTTATTAACCGATGCATACCACCTTAAATGTTTGTTAAAAGCCAAACTTAAATCCATGCCCGGATAAATGTTAAAATCAAAATGATTTTCTGAAACCCAACTTGCCAGTAAACCTGCGTTAACAATCAAGATTGAATAAGAATAGGAATGTTCAATGGCATAATTTGATTGCGTGCGGCTGTAATTTTTGGTATAAAAACCTTCATCTTCTCCAATAGCATTCAACGTATCATTCATAGGCTTGCCCAATACATTGCTTAAAATATTTTCCGATCTGATTTCTGAGCTAAATGAAGTTATTCCAATCATAGTGCTTTTACGTGCATCTATTTTGGCTCCGTATACATCGGTTAAATGGTAGTTATGGCCAGTGTACCAGCCGGCGGGTTCATAACGGAATAATTCAAACCGATCCTGGTGACGTCGAAAATAAATAACAGGAATTACTTTTAGCTGATTTCCGGTTTCGAATTTAAGGCTTGCAAAAGTGGTTTTGGTTTGTTCGTATTGGTCTGGATAAGCGGGTGTGTAAAAGCTGTTGGCTCCAAATTGTTTATTGGTATATCCTGTTTGAAAATCGATTTTTCCAAAGTTGGTATAATAATTAAAATGATAAAAAAGGTTGTATTGATCAAAATCGGTATTTTTTGCATAACCGTTGCTTATAGACTTAGAGAGTGCAACAAACTGGCGTATATTTTTTATCCGGTAAGCACTGGTTAGATTAGAATTAAATAATCCAAAATCGCCAAAAGTAATATTTGCTTTGGTATAGTTTATATCCGATTCGTTGGTAATAAAATTAATGGCTCCGCTAAATGCATTAGGCCCGAAAACGCGCGATCCGGAGCCTTCTAAAATCTCGATATGTTCTACTGCATGAATGTTGATAGGAAGGTTTAAACTGTGATGGCCGGTTTGTGGATCAGAAATATTTACACCATTAAGAAGGATCAAATTTTGATCAAAAGAGCCACCACGAATGCTTATATCAGCCTGAATACCATTTGCTCCGCGCTGCCTTAAATCAATTCCTGAATAATTTTCCAACACATCGTTGATACTCGATACAGGCATTTGGGCTATTTCTTCATCATCAACAGTAGTTACTATTCTCGACAGTTGAGAGTATACTACCGGCGATTTTTGTGCACTTACTATTACTTCATCTAAATCATGATTTTTTATATTCGATGTGTCGGTTTGGCTTAATACCCGGCCAGGTAACAGCACAATAGTATAAGCCAGATTAAGTGTTGTGATCTTTACAACTTTATTTAAACTGGCAAAAACCGAATAGCTTTTTCTTTTCCATTCGTTAAAAATTAAAATATTTTTAAATACGCTTTTAAATGTTTGAGTTTTCATAAATTTTAGTTTTAAAATTAAAAGCGCAAAAATAGGTAAATTGTAACCATGATCTTTTAAAAACAATGAAACATAATTATATTACTAAACATGCAAAATCATAAATTGTTGATTGGAAGCCCTGTTTACCTTTAATTATTTAATAAATCCGGCAAGCGACACCAGGTATATAAAATAAGCAAGGCTAATATATCAAACTAATTTATTTAAGCTCATGCATCACTTTTTTAAAAAAATCGTAATTAAATAAAGTAATTAAAAAAATGTTCTTTGCATTAAATTTAATAAATTGTATTTATTGTGCAGCGCAATTATTTTTTAAACGTCTTTAAATCGGAATATGAATAAACAGGAAAATATATACAGGAATATCCATCAGGATATTATTGACCGATGTAAATCGGGAGAGCAAAAGGCTCATTTTCAACTGTATAAACTATATTATAAAGCAATGTATAATACCTGCTTACGCATTGTGAACGATAATTTGGAAGCTGAAGATATTATGCAGGAATCGTTCTTAAAAGCATTTGAAAAAATTCGAACTTACAAAGGTGAAGTAAGTTTTGGAGCCTGGTTAAAAAGAATTGTGATAAACCATTCGCTTGACGAATTAAGAAAAAGAAAACTCGATCTGGAATCGATTGAAGATTCTGTTTATGATTTAAAAGATAAAATAGACGAAAAAACAGAATACGACAATGATGAAATAAAAAACAAGGCAGAAGAGATAATGGACGAAATAAATAAGTTGCCCGACGGTTACCGGATTGTTTTATCGCTCTATTTAATTGAAGGGTATGATCATGATGAGATTAGCGAGATATTAAATATTAGCAGCTCAACCTCGCGGTCGCAATGTGCCAGGGCAAAACAAAAATTATTAAAAAAAATAGAAGAAAAAGCAAAAACCAACTAAATATGAAAGATCTGGAAAAAATAATTAATGAAAATCGTTCGGTTTTCGATTCGTTTGAACCCGACGAAGGGCATTTTGAACGATTTGAACAAAGACTGAACCAGATACACAAAAGCAAGAGTAGAACATTTACTTTGGGCTTTATGCTTAAAGCAGCAGTTATTACCCTACTGGTAGTACTCTCTGGCCTTTGGGTATATGATAAAACTATAACACCACCATCAATTAAAGATGGAATCGCTTTAAGGGAGATTTCACCAGAATACAGCGAAGTTGAAATGTATTATACAAAACTGGTAAATCAGAAGTATAACGAAATTAATGACTTTTCTTTTATCGATAGCTCACAAAAAGAAATGTTAATGCACGAACTAAACGAAATGGATTCAATTTATGAAAACCTGAAAAAAGATTTGAAAATTAACCCAAACGATGACAGAGTTATTAATGCGATGATACAACATTACCAACTAAAAGTTGAGGTAATGAATCAAATACTAGGACAGTTACAACAAGTTAAAAATATAGAACAACAAAAATCTGAAAACTATGAAAGCACCGAAATTTAAATCCATCTTATTAATATTTTTTATACAAATATTAGTAGTTTCAGCTGCATTTTCAGCCGCTGATGATTTCTCGAAAAATCTGCATAAAGAATTTAACGCAGATCAAAACACCCTTCTTTTTATCCAAAATAAATTTGGCGATGTGGATATCAATAATTGGGACAAAAACCAGGTTGTCATTGATGTAACAATTACAGTTGATCATAAAAATGAAGATAAAGCCAAAGAGCTTCTTGAGTATATTAATATTGATATTTCCCAGGAAGGAAATACAATTAAAGCGATTACAACAATCGACAACAAATTTAGCAAATGGGACTTTACATTTAGCGATAGCAACAAAGAATTTAGTATTGATTACGACATCAAGATTCCGAAAAACATTAAATTAGACCTTGAAAATAAGTATGGCAGTGTATTTATTAACGAAATTACGGGCCATGCAAAAATTGATGTTAAATACGGAAATTTAAAAGCCAATAAAATCATTAGAGACAATAAAAAACCACTTAGCGAAATTATTCTGGGGTACTCAAATGGTAATATTGACGAATGCGAATGGCTTAATTTAACTTTAAAATATTCTAAACTAGAAATTGAAAAAAGTAAAGCGCTGATTGCCGTTACAAAATACTCCAAGCTTTATGTTGATCAGGGTAGCTCAATTGTTTGCGAATCGAAATATGATAACTATAAAATTGGCAAAATAACAAATTTTGTTGCAACAGCAGGATATACAGAGTTAGAAATCAGTGAAATAAGCAGGCGTTTTGAAATTGATAATCGTTACGGTGGAATATCGGTAGGTTATATTTCTAAAGATTTTGAAAAAATTGATATTGATAATGAATACGGAGGAATAAAACTGGGAATAGATGCTGATGCATCGTATCATATTAAAGGTTACGCAAAATATGCCGATATTGATTATCCTGATAAAGGAAGAGTAAGCAGGATTAAAGAAAGTAACTCGTTATCTGTTGAAGGTACCGTTGGCGAAAATCAAAATACCAAGTCGAAGGTTTACATCCAGACAAAATATGGAAATGTAAAATTAAAATAATGGGTAATTTATGTTAATAACAATAAAAGCTGGTACCTGAAAAATGTGCCAGCTTTTATTATTTTCGTTTATGATAATTGAGAGAACGTATCCATAAGGTTTTCGAGCGTGCCAATTTCTGTGAAAGAAGCACCAAAGCTACGTCCAAAATTGCCAGCAACAACAACAATAAGGTCATCCTTATTTAAAGTTTGCTCATTTAAGAGGTTGGTTAAGGCTTCGAGTAAAAATTCGTGTGAGGTTTCTTTTGGGCTCATATAGCTGGCAATAACACCATAACTTAGTGCCATTTCTCGCATGGTACGTTTTGAATAGCACTGAGCAAAAATAGGTTTTGCGCCACGGTAAGCCGCAAGGCTTCTTAAAGTACGCCCAGACATCGAATCGGCAATGATGGTTTTTGCATCTAAATGAACAGAAGCTTGTACAGCAGTTTTTATTAAAAAAGCCGAAACATTGTTATTTATCACAACAATAGGAATATCGTTAATTAAATCTTTTGATTTTTCCACTTCGCTAGCTATGCGTGCCATAGTGGATACCGATTCAACCGGATAATTGCCATTGGCTGTTTCGCCGCTTAACATCACAGCATCGGCATTATTATATACAGCGCTTGCCACATCGTTAACCTCGGCTCTTGTGGGTCGCGGACTCTTAATCATTGAATGTAACATTTGGGTGGCAATAATTACCGGCTTACGTCGCTCAATACATTTATTAATTAACTCACGCTGTATGCCTGGGATTTTTTCATACGGAATCTCTACTGCCAAATCACCACGGGCAACCATTACACCATAAGCATGATCCAAAATTTCATCGATATTATCAACGCCCTGCTGGTTTTCTATTTTGGCAATAATTTTAATCTGGCTGTCGTGTTGGTCTAAAATATTTTGAATTTCCAATATGTCTTCTTTGCTTCGAACAAATGAGTGTGCAATAAAATCTATATCCTGTTGTATGGCTAAGTGTATAAATTCTTTATCACGCTTGCTTAAGCATGGCAGGTTAAAATAAACATTTGGTACATTTACACCTTTGCGGCCTTTTACAACGCCATCGTTCAAGGCTTTGCACAACAGCAAATCACTCTGTTTCCTAATTACTTCCAGTTCAACATAGCCATCATCAATTAATATTTTGGTATTATCGGGTACTTCGTTTACAAAACCTGAGTATGATACGTAGATGCATTCATCGGTAGATTCTTTTTCCGGATCACCTTTGATTAGAATCTCCTGTCCGGTTCTCAGATGAACAACCTTGTCAGTTCTTGCAGTTCTAACTTCAGGCCCTTTGGTATCAATCAGTAATGCAATTTTTTCAGATACAGATCGTACGTCGTTAATAATTTTTAATGCACCCTCAGGTTTTTGGTGGGCTGTGTTCATACGGACGACATCCATTCCATTTTCAAACATTTTTCTTATAAAATCTGGAGTGCATGTTTTATCCGAAATGGTTGCTACTATTTTGGTTTTTTTAATCATACTCGGTTGATTATTGTATTAGTAAATCTATATAATTGTAAACGAATGTAGATTTTATGAACTGTTAACTGCCTAATAATTATTAATTACTCTTTACTGCCTACTGC
>CAZSIC010000038.1:0-16215 GCA_964606845.1 uncultured Bacteroidales bacterium | reverse complement strand
TACTGCCTACTGCTACTGCTACTGCCTACTGCTACTGCTACTGCCTACTGCTACTGCCTACTGCTACTGCTACTGCCTACTGCTACTGCCTACTGCCTACTGCCTACTGCTACTGCCTACTGCTACTGCTACTGCTACTGCTACTGCTACTGCTACTGCTACTGCCTACTGCTACTGCCTACTGCTACTGCTACTGCTACTGCCTACTGCTACTGCCTACTGCTTATTTTTAAACACTCTCAAACTCTCAATAGCAAGCCTATAACTATCCAGCCCAAAGCCGGAAATTGTTCCTAAACATTTTGATGCAATCTTCGAGTTTTTACGATAATCTTCTCGGGCAAAAATATTGGAAATATGTACCTCAATGACAGGAGTTTTTACTGAAGCTACGGCATCGGCAATAGCTACCGATGTGTGCGTATATCCGCCTGCATTTAATATAATTCCGTCGTAATCAAAACCTGTTTCATGGATTTTATCAATGATTTCTCCTTCGATATTCGACTGGAAATATTCAATGCTATAATCTTTAAAATGATCTTTGAGTAATTTTAAATATTTTTCGAAAGATACTTCTCCGTATATTTCTTTTTCACGTTTTCCTAATAAATTCAGGTTTGGGCCGTTGATAATTTGGATTTTCATAACTGTTCGGTTAACTTACATATGCAAATTTAATCAATAACATTAACTTTGAAAGGTGTTTCTTTTAATATAAAATGTAAACCAAGACAATTTTAATACATTCGGGTATAAAAATAGATCATTGAGCCAATAATTTTTTACTTTTAATTTTTTATTAATGATTGGATAATGAAAATTTAATGAACTGGGAATCAGCTATTATACAATTTAGAAATTTTCTTAAACTGGAAAAGTCGCTTTCGGAAAATACAATTACAGCCTACGAGGCTGATATAAATAAATTTGTAAGGTTTTTAGAAATTAATGAGAGGAAAGAAACTCCCGGAACAATTACATTACATCATCTGAAAGAATTTGTGCGGTGGATTAATGAAATAGGCCTGCATGCCCGCTCTCAGGGAAGAATCATTTCCGGTTTAAAAGCCTTTTATAAATTTTTAATCATTGAAGATTTTATTGAAAAAGATCCGACAGCATTATTAGAAACCCCAAAAATTGGACGTAAATTACCCGAGGTGTTATCTATTGATGAAATTGACCAAATTATTGGTGCCATTGATTTAAGTAAGCCCGAAGGGCAAAGGAATAAAGCAATAATTGAAACATTATACAGTTGTGGTTTAAGAGTTTCGGAGTTAATTACTTTACGCATAACAAACCTTTTTTTTAATGATGGTTTTATTAAAGTAACCGGAAAAGGAAGTAAAGAAAGATTAGTCCCTATCGGGCAAAAAGCCATGAAAGAAATTCAGTTTTATTTTCAGGACAGGAACCTGCTTTCAAATATCGATAAATCGGGCGAAAATATTGTTTTTCTCAATCGTCGTGGAAAACCATTAACGCGGGTAATGATTTTTACCATCGTAAAAAATCTGGCAAAAATTGCCGGAATAAAGAAAAACATCAGTCCGCATACTTTTCGCCATTCGTTTGCAACACACCTGATTGATGGCGGTGCAGACTTACGTGCCGTACAGGAAATGCTGGGGCATGAATCAATTATCACTACCGAGATTTATACCCATTTAGATCGTGAATATCTACGTGATGCCATTATTCAGTTTCATCCGAGAGCGTAGTTCTGTCTATAATTATTTATTTGCACGAATATTTAAATATTGATCTTTTTGTTCTTGCTTAACAGGGAATAGTTTACTAAAAATTCCAATGGCGATTAGGGCAAAAACAAATCCTGGTAATATCTCATATAAGTCAAAAATTCCTCCATCGAGTTGTTTCCAGATTAAAACAGTTGCTGCACCGGTTATCATTCCGGCCAATGCACCACCAGCAGAAATATTTTTATTGTATAACGAAAGAATGATAATAGGCCCGAAAGCAGCACCAAAACCTGCCCATGCATAAGCAACGAGCGATAATACCGTTGAATCCTGATCGGTAGAGATATAGAAAGCGATTAATGCAATGGCAATTACGGTGGCTCTGCCAATCCAAACGAGTTCTTTATCGCTTGCATCTTGTTTTATCACTTTTTCGTAAATATCTCGCGTTAAACACGATGATGATACCAGTAATTGCGAATCGATTGTACTCATAATTGCTGCAAGAATTGCCGCCAGCACAAAACCTGCAATCCATGGGTTTAAAAGAAGCTCAGAAAGCAAAATGAATATCTTTTCGCTATCTTCCAAACTTACATCGTGAGCTGCAACATAGGCTATTCCAAAAAATCCTACCATTAGGGAACCTATAATGGATATAATCATCCAACTCATGCCTACATATTTAGCAGCATTTACATTCTCTACTCTGTTAATCGACATAAAGCGAACCAAAATATGCGGTTGTCCGAAATATCCCAGGCCCCAGGCTAATAAGGATATTATGCCAATGACTGTTGTTCCTGTCCAGATATTTAAATAATCGGTATTAATTTCTTTTACTACGCTTAAAGTTTCATCAAAACCTCCGATTTCCCGAATTGCAATAATAGGAACAACTAATAGAGCCAACATCATAAGGGTGCCCTGGAAAAAATCGGTCCACGAAACAGCATTATAACCGCCAAGAAATGTATACGAAACAATCACTATGGTTCCTACAATTAATGCCGTTTGATAATCCAAATTAAAAGTTGCTTCGAATAGTTTGGCTCCACCAACTAAACCCGATGAAGCATACAAAGTATAAAAGACAAGAATTACAATTGCTGATACTATTCGTAAGTTTCTACTATTAAAGCGATTTGCAATAAATCCCGGAATGGTAATGGAATCATCTAATTTCTCTGTAAAATTTCGTAATGGACGTGCAATGTAATGCCAGTTTAAAAAAGCTCCAACGGTTAAGCCTATGGCAATCCAGCTTCCGCTAATACCAGTAGTGTACATTAATCCCGGGAGCCCCAGTAATAGCCAACCACTCATATCGGATGCTCCGGCAGAAAGTGCAGCAACAACCGGATTTAAATCTCTGCCACCCAAAACATAATCAGAAATATTTTTAGTTCGATAATAAAAATAAAAACCTATAGCAAGCATCCCTAAAATATATATCGTAAAGGATATTATGGTAGCTGTATTCATCATAAGAATAGATATTAAGGTTATTAATGTATTTTAAATTTTTGAGTTTTATTATACGTAAGGCTACGCCATAGCCATTCAAACGGCCCGTAATAATATCGGTTTAGCCAAAAACGGCTAAAGAAAATTTGTAAAATAAAAATTACGAATGTTAAAATAATTCCCTGCCAAATATTAACCTGCCCGTATAATCCACCTCCATAACTATAATACAGGGTAGTACAAATGATGGATTGTAACAGGTAATTTGTAAGAGCCATTCTGCCTACTGGAGCAAGCATTTTAGTACACCAGTTAAAAAATCCTTTTTCTATTGCTAAAGCAAATGAAGCAATATAAAACAGGGTCATTGCCGGAACGCCAAAACCAAAACCAATCATTGCAACAAAGGTTGTTGGATTCATATCCATCTGGCTCGAATGATGCATCCCATAAGTATAAATGGCATTGCCAATAATACCAAGAATCAATCCATACCAAAACATCTTACGAAAAACAGCAATATTTTCTTTGATGTTAAATAGCCAACCTTTTTTAGCAAAATAAAAGCCAAGCAAGAACATGGCGAAAACATTAGGATAAAAAACTAGAATTCCTCCTAAGGTATTTTTCCATTCTGTTAACCGGATATCAATAATTTCAGAAAAAGAGCCGGAAGGATAAATTTCCAAAGCCCTTTCAGAAACATCTCTCATTTGTTGCTCTTGCTGAGCAAAAGAAGCTTCGATTTGTTCTGCTCCTTCGGGATGCATCTTACCTAAGGTAACCATTAAAACTGCCAGCCCGGTAAAAACAACTGGAATTAAGATCATGGTTATAATCCATTTTTTTAATCCACGCGTTGATTTCTTTTTAAATAATATTAAAATAAAACCGAATAATGCATAGAAAAATAATATATCACCAAACCATAATAGAGTTATGTGTAGTACGCCAAAAATTAATAAATAGAAAAGCCTTCTCCTGAAAGTTGGAATAATACTTTTCCCTGATTCGTTTTGCTTTTGTAAAAAAAGAAAAAATCCGATTCCAAAAAGGATGGAGAACAGGGAGTAAAATTTGCCTTCGAAAAGAAAGCGGATAAATATATCGGCTATCTGGTTAGGGGCTGATTCCCAAATGGTAAAATTGCTTAATCGGGCAACAAAGGGCGAATTAAATACAGGCATATTAACCATTAAAATGCCTAAAATGGCAAACCCTCTTAAAATATCGAGGATTTGAATTCTTGCTTTGCTTTCAACAGGTTTAATTGAAGAAGATGTCATGGTTTAAAATTTACAAGGTTTTATTCGAAACCAAATATAGCAATTTTTACCTAATATTATACTTATAAAAGGTTTGAAAAAAAAAGATTTGATATTAAAATAGTCCTTACAGTAATTGAATTAGAAAAATTTTAAACCACTATTTTTCAACCTCAATCAGCACATCATCTTTCATCACCGTATCTTCGGCGTTGAAGTTGATGTTTTTTATTTTTCCATGAATGTTCGAAATAATTTCGTTTTGCATTTTCATGGCTTCAAGAATTAATAGTGGTTCTCCTTCTTTTACTTCCTGATTTTCTTCCACTAAAAATTCAATAATTTTACCGGGCATGGGAGCCTGAATTTTTTCTACTTTTGAGGCTTCTTTGGTTTTTGCCAGGTATTTTCGGCGTTTATACGAAAAAGGGGATTCAACCGAAATGGAATAACTTACACCATTCACCAAAATCTCATACTGATTTTGATTCTTTTCAATTATATCCACTAAATATTTACGCTTTTTCCATACGATATATACAAATCCCTGCTTGTCGGAAACAATTTCGATCGGGATATTTTCTTTTCCCTGCTTGATGTATAATTCTTTGGGATTAGCGAACTCATACTTTTTGTTCTTTTCGGTACAGGAAATAAACTTTTGTTTTTTTGATTTTGATCTTGAAAACATCATTGGATAATTGATTAAATTACAGTGATTTTAAACGTTTATTTAATAACCAGGGAGTCATATTTTTCCCTTTTTCGTAATCAACATATGTTTTATCTTCAATGTCGAGTTGAACATTGTGATTAAGAGCAGCCCAGAATGCAGCAATGAGTTCTTCATCAGGTTCCTGGTGGAATAATTGTTTCATATCTTTTGTAATAAAAGAAGTAGATATTTCGCCTTTTTTAAATTTGGGATGATTCATTACAGCCTTACAAAACGGGATGGTTGTTTTAATGCCCAGAATTTGTAATCTGTTAAGTGCATTTAGGCTATTGTTGATCGCTTTTTCCCGGGTATCTCCATAGCAAATCAGTTTGGCCAGCATAGAGTCATAATTTGCTGTAACCATTGATCCTTCTGTAATACCAGAGTCGAACCGGCAATATTTACTTTTTGTAAACTGTATTTTTTCTATGGTGCCCAGGTAAGGTGTAAAGCCTGATTGTACATCTTCTGCATTTATTCTGCATTCAATAGCCCAGCCATTTAGCTTAATATCTTGCTGTTTAATGATTAGCTTCTCTCCCTGAGCAATTTTTATTTGCCATTCTACAAGGTCAATACCGGTTACCATTTCTGTTACCGGATGTTCTACCTGGATTCGAGTATTCATTTCCATAAAATAAAAGTTTCCCGTCTCATCGAGCAGAAACTCTACAGTACCAGCATTTCGATATTTAGATGCTTTAGCGATGTTTATGGCCGCTTTACCCATTTTAGAACGGAGTTCTTTAGTGAGAGCCATAGAAGGTGATTCTTCTATTAATTTTTGATGCTTTCTTTGAATTGAGCATTCTCGCTCACCTAAATGGATAATATTTTCGTGATGGTCGGCCAGTACCTGAAATTCAATATGCCGGGGATTTCGCACATATTTTTCCATAAATACCGAAGGGTCGGCAAAAGCTTTATCAGCCTCATTTTGAGCCATGCGGAACATTTTCTCAATATCTTTTTCATGTTCAACAATCCGCATTCCCCGGCCGCCGCCTCCCGAAGCTGCTTTTAAAATTACCGGATAACCAATTTTTTGGGCAACTTGTTTGGCATGTTTGGGATTTCTGATATTTCCGTTGCTTCCCTGTAAAAGAGGAACCTGGTGGCTCGATGCCAGTTGTTTGGCAATGGTTTTATTTCCTAACTTATAAATAGCATCAGGTGAAGGGCCAATAAAAATAATTTTATGGTCGATACATTTTTGGGCAAAATATGGGTTTTCAGCCAAATAGCCATAGCCGGGGTGAACAGCATCAATATTATTTTCTTTTATGGAATAAATGATTCTGTCAATATCTAAAAACTCCGGTATCTCACTAATTATTTCAGTAAAATCAAGAATCTCATCCAGATGTTGCAAATAGAATGCATTTGGTTCTTTGGATGTTTTGATGCCGTAAGTTTTAATGCCCATTTTCCTGGCAGTTTCCGAAATGCGAATCGCAATTTCTCCGCGGTTTGCAATTAATAAAGATTTGATCTTTTTCATAACATTTTCTTTTCAATCTTAAAACACTATTCTATAGCGGCATATTACCATGCTTTCGCGATGGAGCCTCAATATGTTTATTTTCCAACGATTCAAAGGCAATGATGAGTTTTTTTCGTGTATCAGCCGGGTCAATTACTTCATCAATGTAGCCTTTTTCGTCGGCGATATAAGGGTTTGCAATTTCCTGTCGGTACTTTGCTGCAAATTCTTTTTTCATTAGTTTTGGGTCCTTTGCTTTTTGCAGCTCTTTTTTATAAAGAATGGATACGGCACCTTCAGGCCCCATTACAGCAATTTCTGCAGTTGGCCAGGCAAAATTATAATCACCGCCCAGGTTTTTACTGTTCATTACACAAAAAGCACCTCCATATGATTTTCTTAAGATTACAGTAATTTTTGGTACCGATGCTTCGCTGTAAGCAAATAGTAATTTAGCGCCATGTTTTATAATTCCGTTATGTTCCTGATCTAAGCCAGGTAAAAAACCTGGTACATCTTCCAGGGTTAAAACCGGTATATTAAAGGCATCGCAAAAACGGATAAACCGGGCCCCCTTAGCCGATGAGTTAATATCAATTACTCCGGCAAGTATTTTGGGCTGGTTGGCTACAATACCAATGGCTTTTCCATTTAATCGTGCAAAACCGGTAACAAGGTTTTGTGCAAAGTGCTCGGAAACTTCAAAAAACGAATCCTTATCGGCAATTAGTTCAATCACTTTTTTTACATCGTAGGGTTTATTTGGATCGTCGGGAACCAATGTTCTTAATTTTTCCACATTCCTTTCAATCTTGTCATTGGTATTGATGAAAGGTGGATTTTCCATATTGTTTGAAGGAAAAAAGGAGAGAAGTTTTTTTACTCCAAGAATTGTATTTTCTTCGTCTTCATAGATGAAGTTGGCAACTCCACTTTTTTTAGCATGAATTTCGGCTCCACCTAAATCATCAAAGGTTACTTCTTCATTTAATACTTCCTTCACTACGTTAGGGCCGGTAACAAACATATAGCTTGTATCTTTGGTCATAAATATAAAATCGGTTAGTGCTGGAGAGTATACAGCCCCGCCGGCAGCAGGACCAAGAATTACAGAAATCTGCGGTATAATTCCTGATGCTTTTACATTATGATGAAAAATGCTGGCATAGCCCGATAAACTTGCAACTCCTTCTTGTATTCTGGCACCCCCCGAATCGATTAAACCAATAATCGGTGCACCAACTCGTAAGGCCAGCTCTTGTACTTTATTTATCTTTCTTGCATGTACAGAGCCTAAAGAACCACCCATTACCGTAAAATCCTGCGAATAGACATAAACCAATCTTCCGTTAATTCGTCCGTATCCAATAACCACTCCGTCGCCAAAAGATGAATCAATTTTTCCCAATCCGCTATCGGGCGTTGCTGAAGTAACAAAGGCATCTAACTCTTCAAACGAATTTTTATCAAATAATAAAGCAATGCGTTCACGAGCATGCAACTTTCCTTTGTTGTGCTGGCTTTTTATTTTTTCGGGGCCATTTTGAGTATTTTGCCGCTCAATGCGGGCTAAAAAATCTTTATAGGTTTTACCGTTAATATCCATAGAACCAGGATTAAATTATAATATGTTATACAACATACCTGATTTTTTAGACATAAAAATGGTTAGCTCGTAATATCTTAATTAGTAATACGTTGCTGATTATTTTTTAGTTAAAACCCCTTTTTATACACCTAAATATCAGATATTTTTATGCTCTAAATATATAAAATTTATAGCATAGTCAAATTTTTTACGGTACAAAAAAGTTAACATAAGGTAAGCAGAAATGTTCATAACCATTCAGAGTAATTGAAGAAAAATATCTGAAATGCCTAATGATAAAAGATTGAGTTAAGAGATGAAATAAATGCAAACTTTTGCAGGATTTTTTTTGTTATCTTATTATGATCTGAAATATTTATTGCATCACAAGAATTATCCTCTTTATATTTTTAAGTAATTGCCTTAATTTAAACCATTTCAACTTAATAGTACTATAAAATTAAGCTGTTTAAGCATAGAAAATTGTAAAATTTACCAGAACATACTTTTTTGTTGAATGGCTCCTTCATGTTCCAGCAACCATTGCTTTTT
This sequence comes from uncultured Bacteroidales bacterium, assembly GCA_964606845.1. GTDB lineage: Bacteria > Bacteroidota > Bacteroidia > Bacteroidales > UBA12077 > UBA12077. The sequence continues at coordinate 7,433 of CAZSIC010000038.1, read as the reverse complement.
TAATAAACCTCCGGCATAACCTGTCAGGCTTCCATCATTGCCAATCACTCTGTGGCATGGTATAATAATTGGAATTGGATTTTTCCCATTTGCAGAAGCTATGGCGCGTATTGCTTTTTCATCCCCTAAATTTCGGGCTAGGTTTAAATACGAAATGGTTTCTCCATAAGGAATCTTTAGCAACTGGTTCCAAACTTTTGCCTGAAATTCTGATCCCGCCGGATTAATACTTATAGTAAAATTTTGGCGTTTCCCATTAAAATATTCATCCAGTTGTTGAATACAAGTTTGTATTTGAACAGGGATCATTTTCATTTTAAAATATTCATCACTAAATTCAATTTTTATGATATCCTTTTCGTTGGAGATAATTCGTAAATAACCGATGGGAGATTTGTAAAAAGATTCAAACATATATTAGTTTCCTTAATAGTAGTTTAAAATTAATTTACTGCTTTGGAAAAAAGAAAGCCACAGAACAAATCTATGGCTTTTTCATAACAATTATTAAGATTGACAGCTTTTAATTATTTAGCTCTTGCTCAATTACTTGTTTTAATGTTGAAAATTCTTCTTCGCTAAAACCTGTTGCTTCATAAATAATTTTTCCTTCTTTGTTGAGTACAATATTCCTTGGAATATATTTTTCTGCAAACAAAGCATAAATTTTTCTTTCCGGATCGGGAATAAAATTCATGGTATACCCATTTTTTTCTTTGAAAGCAGTCATTTCATCTGCATTATGTTCTCTTCCAAACACAAGCAATTCAAAATTTTCGTTGTTTTTATATTTCTCCTGAATCTCTTTTTCAACATAAGGAAGTTCTTTAATACAGATAGGACAGGAGGTAGCGAAAAAATTCATAAATACTACTTTGCCCTCATGTTCTTTAATATTTACCGTATCACCTTTCAGAGAAATATACTCAAACTCAGGTACGGTTTGGCCTTTTTCAACATATGTAGACTTTTTTACATCTTTTTCATGCTCTTCCTGAGCTTTCTTCTCTTTGTAATTGCAAGAACTAAAAGTTAATAATAATGCGGATACTAAAATGATTATTCTATTCATATTTTTTATTTTTAAAATTCGATATAAATATATACATATATTTTATTCCGATTTACAAACAATATAAAAAAAATGGCTGCTAACCATCACCATCGGATTTGCAATCCGCGGCTGAATTAGCAGCCATCTTATTTAACAGAAATATGAAATTATATTAAAACTGCATAAATTGTTGCAACTTTTCTTGTAATTCAGGGCTATTTTGAACAGCAAAGGCTATTTCCTGGTATCTTTTAACCGTTAAACCTTCGTCCTGAATTTTTTTATGCATCGATTGTTGTGCTTTTTGTTGTATAGCATCAATCTGTTTATTCGCATTTTCCAATTGTTGTTTTTCTTCTTCAGTAGGGTTAGCATTTTGAGTAGGGTCTTCTTCACTCTGCAAAATTTCATTGTATCGTTGCACGCTTAAACCCTCATCCTGCACAGCTTTTACCATATCCTGTTGTGCTTTTTGATCAATGGCTTGTACCTGCTGAAAAGCGGAAGCAAAGGTTTCTAACTCTTTATCAGAAACATCTGTATCCTGAGGCGTTTGAGGTGTTTGAGCAAAAATAAATGTGCTGCTTAATAAGAGTGTTAAAAATAAACTTGTAAACTTTTTAATTTTAAACATAATAAATTGATTTTGATTTATAAATAAAAATTGATTTGTTGTATAATTTTAATATTGTATATATAAACAACGGTTAAAAATTTTATTATTGTATGATCTGTATGTATTTTTTTTAATTTATTGATAATTAATTAATTACACAACAAACTTATACAGAATTATTCTAAAAATCAAATATTTGACAAGATTTAAATGTTAAAAAAAGTTATAGCTAATTTTTAAATTTTAGTCAATAATTATCTATAAAGCATTCGGCAGTATATACAGAATTAACCATTTTAAATTTTATTAAGAATAAAAAATCCAAACCTTTTTATAATTTTGCAGCTTCGAAGTAAAAACAATTTCGAAATAATTGAGGAAATTAATTTATGGGTTTTAAAGAAGAAATAAAAAGAAGAAGAACTTTTGGTATTGTTAGCCACCCTGATGCAGGAAAAACTACTTTAACAGAAAAATTATTACTTTTTGGAGGTGCCATCCATGTTGCGGGTGCTGTAAAAAATAATAAGATTAAAAAAACAGCTACATCCGATTTTATGGAGATTGAGCGTCAGCGTGGTATTTCTGTGGCGACTTCGGTAATGGGATTCGAATACCGTGGTAAAAAAATAAATATTTTAGATACTCCAGGCCACCAGGATTTTGCAGAAGATACTTTCCGAACCCTTACAGCCGTTGATAGTGTAATTATTGTTATTGACTCGGCAAAAGGAGTAGAGCCGCAAACCCGAAAATTAATGGAAGTATGCCGAATGCGAAAAACGCCGGTTATGGTTTTTATTAATAAACTGGATCGCAGCGGTAAAGATCCTTTTGAATTGCTCGACGAAATTGAAAATGAGTTAAAAATTCATGTTCGCCCGTTGAGCTGGCCAATTAGTAACGGGCCTACTTTTAAAGGTGTGTATAATATATATGAAGAGAAATTAAATTTATTTAGTGGCGAATCAAAGCAAACAGTTGAAGAAGCCATTGAATTTAAAGATATTAATCATCCTGATTTGGAAAAGTATATTGGTGAGGATTATGCTGATACGCTCCGCGAAGAGTTGGAGCTTATTTCGGGAGTGTATCCCGAATTTGAGGTTGAAGATTATTTATCAGCAGATTTGGCTCCGGTATTTTTTGGAAGTGCCTTGAATAATTTTGGTGTAAAAGAACTCTTGGATTGTTTTGTTGACACTGCACCTCATCCATTACCCGTAAAAGCAGAAGAAAGGGAAGTTGACCCTTTTGAAAATAAATTTTCTGGTTTCGTTTTTAAAATTCATGCCAATATGGATCCGAATCATCGCGATCGTTTGGCTTTTGTTAAGATATGTTCGGGGATTTTCCGGCGCAGCACTAATTATTTGCATGTAAAAGCAGGTAAAAAAGTAAAATTTCCTTCTCCAACCGCTTTTATGGCCGAGAAAAAATCAATTATTGACGAAGCTTTTCCGGGAGATATTGTGGGTATTCACGATACCGGTAATTTTAAAATTGGTGATACTTTAACCGAAGGAGAAGAAATTCATTTTAAAGGTTTACCCAGCTTCTCACCCGAAATGTTTCGTTATGTTGAAAATGCCGAGCCTCTGAAATATAAGCAATTGGCAAAAGGTCTCGATCAATTGATGGACGAAGGAGTTGCCCAGCTTTTTACCAATAAATTTAACAGGCGTAAGATTATCGGTACTGTTGGACAATTACAGTTTGATGTTATACAATTCAGACTTGAACATGAATATGGCGCTAAATGCAAATATGAGCCTATACAGATGCATAAAGCATGTTGGATTGAAAGTAAAGATAAAGAGCAACTGGAAGATTTCCGAAAAAGAAAATACAATGTTCTGGCTATTGATAAGCATGGACGAGAAGTATTTATGGCTGAATCGCCCTATGCATTACAAATGGCACAGCAAAAATTCGACAAAATAAAATTTCACTTTACTTCAGAATTTTAAAATTCACATTAAACCTTTTTAAGACACTTAAGTCTTTTTATGACGGGAATCTTAAAATAGAATAATAGAGTGAGAAAGAAATTTATTTTAGGGATATGTATATTGTTGGGAATTAATAATATAGCATATTCATTAAACAACAACAAACAAACTTTAAAAATTAATAAAACCGAGCAAGCTCCCATAATTGATGGAGTATTAGGTGATGAAGTTTGGAAAAATGCAGCTTTAGCAAATAATTTTATACAATTCGAGCCATATAATGGAAGTTCACCATCGTTGCCTACAGAAGTTAGGATATTGTATGATAATCATGCCATATATATTGGAGCGATGATGTATGATAACAATCCGGATAGTATTATCAAAGATTTAGGTGTTCGAGACGAATTTAGCAGCTTAAATTCTGATTTATTTTCCGTAATTATCAGCACCTTCAATGATGGAGTTAATGCCTCAGAGTTTATGGTTTCCGCATCAGGTGTGCAGTCGGATGGAAAACATACCGGAAATCGTGTAGATAAAAACTGGGATGCTGTTTGGGAGAGTGAAGTTCGAATAGTTGAAAACGGTTGGGTTGTTGAAATGAAAATCCCATATTCAGCTTTGCGCTTCTCTAAAAATGGTGAACAAACCTGGGGCATTAATTTATATAGACACATACGAAGAAGTCGGGAATGGAGTTCATGGAATTATGTAGATAATCAGGTACAAGGTAAGATTAATCAAATGGGAGAGATTAGTGGTTTAAAAAATATTACGCCTCCTTTGCGCCTGTCAGTTACCCCTTATGTGTCTGCGTATTTAGAGAAAAATGCCGAAACCGGTGATTGGGGAAATAACTTTAATGCCGGTATGGATTTAAAGTGGGGAATTAATCAAAGTTTTACATTGGATATGATCTTAATTCCTGATTTTGGGCAGGTACAATCCGATGATGAAATTTTAAACCTTTCTCCTTTTGAAGTTCGTTATGATGAAAAGAGGCCTTTCTTCACCGAAGGAACCGAACTGTTCAATAAGGGTAATATTTTTTATTCGCGGCGGATTGGTGGTAGGCCTAAAGATTATTATGAAGTTTACAATCATTTAAACGAGAATGAACAAATTGTTCTCAATCCATTGGAAACAAAACTAATAAATGCCACAAAAATTTCCGGCCGGACAGAAAATGGTTTAGGTGTCGGCTTTTTTAATGCTATAACAGGCCCTGTTGATGCTGAAATAAAGGATACACTGAATGATACCAAAAGACTATATAGAACGCAAGGGATAACGAATTATAATATGTTAGTGCTTGATCAATCATTAAAAAATAATTCATATTTTAGTTTGTCGAATACTAATGTGTTGCATGCCGAAGAAAATTATACAGCAAACGTAACAGCAACCGAGTTTAGCTTGAGAGATAAAAATAATTCCTATCAGTTTTATGGACAGGGAGCTTTAAGTCAGCATTATACTGATTCAACGGAGTTAGGGCATAAGTATTTTTTGCAGTTTGCCAAAACTAGCGGTAAGTTTATGTTTGAAATACAACATGTTATTGAATCAGATACTTATGATCCAAATGATATGGGTTATGTTAGAAATAATAATGAATCAAGCTGGGATATCGAATTGAAATATGATATTAAAGAACCTTTTTGGAAAGTATTAAACTGGAATAATCAAATATCTTTCAAGCATAAAAGTCTTTATAAACCAAGAGAGTATTCTGATTTTGAAATTAATTTTCGCTCGAATACTACATTTGCTAAAAGCTATACACATGTTGGTTTTTTTGCTGAAGTGAGGCCATTTAAAAGATACGATTTTTTTGAACCAAGAGTGGATGGCTGGAAACTTGAACTTCCAAGAACCGGAATTGTAAATACATGGTTATCTACAGATTATAGAAAAAAACTGGCTTTTAATTTTCGTTTTGGCTCATGGACATCTTTCGATGATGATCAATATGGCTACTGGGGTAGATTTGGCCCTAGATTTCGATTAAGTGATAAGTGGCTGCTTATTTATCATATTGATGCTCATAATAGATTTAATAGTTATGGTTATGTGAATAGTTTCGAAAATGAATATGGAAATACCATAATTCATATAGGTGAAAGAGATCAATTAACTTTTACAAACACTTTAAATACAAATTATATATTTAATAATAAAATATCATTAAGTTTTAGGATGCGCCACTACTGGAGTAGGGTAGAGTACACCGACTTCAATCAATTATTGCCCAGCGGAAAGCTTAGTCCATCCATTGGATATAACACTTATGGTAACGCAGCCGATTTTAATTACAATGCATTTACAATCGATATGCAATATCTTTGGAGGTTTGCGCCCGGTAGTGAAATGTCTTTGGTTTGGAAGAATGCTATCTATACCAGTGGTAATGAAATTATTAATAATTTTGTTGATAACCTGGAAAATACCTTTGCTGCACCACAAATCAATAGTATTTCTCTTAAAATTTTATATTATCTGGATTATCAGTATCTAATGAAAAACTAAAATATTTCCTTTATGTTTTGGCAGATGGCATTTAATGTTATCTGCTTCTTTATATTCTTAAGCTAGATATTACAATTTTGTAATTTATTTATTGAAACTTAATTTTCGCAAACCTTTGCAGTAACCATTCAATTTTATTAAAGTGTTAAAAACAGAACAGCTGTTAAGATTTTTAAATTTTAAACTGCTAAATTATATTCACTTCTCTCATTTAAAATTCTTAGACAAAACTCGTTGATTTGCTATTTTTTAAATATATTTGTATCCTGCAAGGAATTTTTGTTAAAAATATCATTTTCAATAATTTATAAATTAAAAACAGATAAAGATGTCAAACGTAAAGAGAGTTTATACTTTTGGAGATAAAAAGGCAGAAGGTAACTCAACCATGAAAAACCTTCTGGGAGGAAAAGGTGCTAATCTTGCCGAAATGAACCTCATTGGTGTTCCGGTACCTCCAGGATTTACAATTACTACAGATGTATGTACCGAATACAACAAATTAGGAAAAGATAAAGTCGTTGAACTATTAAAAGAAGAAGTTGAAGCGGCCATTAAAAATGTTGAACAAATAATGGGTACTAAATTCGGAAGTAATGAAGACCCATTGTTACTTTCTGTTCGCTCAGGCGCTCGAGTATCAATGCCCGGAATGATGGATACCGTATTAAACCTTGGGATGAATGATGATGCTGTGGAAGGCTTGACCAAGAAAACTGGAAATGCACGTTTTGCCTGGGATTCATACCGTAGATTTGTTCAAATGTATGGCGATGTAGTATTAGGTTTGAAACCCGAATCAAAAGAAGATATCGATCCTTTTGAAGAAATAATGGAGAAATTAAAAGAGGAGAAGGGTGTTGAACTTGATACCCAATTTGATGTTGACGACTTAAAATTATTAGTTAAAAAATTTAAAGAAGCCGTTAAAAAACAAACTGGCCATAATTTCCCATCAAACCCATGGGATCAGCTTTGGGGAGCTATAATGGCTGTATTTGACAGCTGGAACAACCCAAGAGCAAATTATTACCGCGCAATTAATCAAATACCAGAAGAGTGGGGAACAGCAGTAAATGTACAAGCTATGGTATTTGGTAACATGGGCGATAGCTCTGCTGCCGGTGTTGCTTTTACCAGAAATGCAGGTACTGGCGAAGATATCTTTAACGGTGAATACCTTGTAAATGCCCAGGGCGAAGATGTAGTTGCAGGTGTACGAACTCCTCAGGAGATTACAAAAGAGGGTTCTTTGCGTTGGGCTAAATTAGCAGGTGTT
>CAZSIC010000037.1:0-29724 GCA_964606845.1 uncultured Bacteroidales bacterium | reverse complement strand
ATATGCGTCAGCTTCTTAAAACAAAATTGGTAGATATGGATCTGTCTGTTAGAGCATTGAACTGCTTAAAAGCCGCAGAAGTTGATACACTTGGTGATTTAGTGAGATATAATAAGAACGATTTATTGAAGTTTAGAAACTTTGGAAAGAAATCATTGACCGAATTAGAAGATTTACTTAGCCAAATGAATCTTACATTTGGAATGGATATTTCTAAGTATAAATTAGACAAGGAGTAAAAGGATGAGACATAGAAAATCATTTAACCACTTAAGCAGAAAACCTGCACATAGAAAAGCAATGTTGGCAAACATGGCATCATCATTAATTTTGCATAAAAGAATATCTACAACAACAGCTAAAGCAAAAGCATTAAAAATGTATGTTGAACCTTTAATTACTAAGGCTAAAGATGATTCAACTCATTCAAGAAGGATGGTGTTTAGTTATTTGCAAAATAAAGATGCTGTAACCGAGTTATTTAGAGAAGTTGGTGCCAAATCAATGAACAGGCCGGGTGGTTATACAAGAATATTAAAAACAGGGCATAGATTAGGTGATAACGCTGATATGTGTATCATCGAACTGGTAGAGTATAATGAAAATCTTTTAGCTGCAAAAGAAGAGAAACAGCAAAAATCTTCAACTCGTCGTAGCCGTAGAGGTGGTAAAAAATCAAAACCAGCTGAAGAAACTGCCCAACAAACAGACCAAAAGGTTGAAACAGAAGGAGAAGTTAAAGCTGAGGAAAAGGATGTTGAGGAAGTGAAAGCTGATACTGAAGCTGCCGAAACTGAAGAAAAAGCTGAAACAGCAAAAAAAGAAGAGAAAAAAGATAAAGAGGAATAGATTTTACCATTTTACAATTATAAAAGGGCGTTTTTTCGCCCTTTTTTTGTGCTCAATAATCAGATAAAAGTAAAATTTAAACCTTCTGATTCTGATATATGTATAGAAATCACTAAATTTGAATCTTACATAAGCAAAAATCATTCATTTAAAAAATAAAACTATGGGACAGATTGCAGGAATACATGCACGACAAATACTGGATTCCAGAGGAAATCCAACAGTTGAAGTTGAAGTAGTAACTACCGAAGGATTTGTAGGACGCGCTGCAGTACCATCAGGAGCATCTACAGGAGTACACGAAGCTGTAGAACTTCGCGATGGCGATAAATCACAATACCTTGGTAAAGGCGTTTTAAAAGCCGTAGAAAATGTTAATACTGTTATTAATGATGAACTACAAGGATATTACATTGACGATCAAACAGCAATTGACAATGCGTTAATTAACCTCGATGGAACTGAAAATAAAGGAAACCTTGGTGCTAATGCCATGTTAGGTGTTTCGCTGGCTGTTGCAAGAGCGGCAGCTACCGAATATGGATTACCATTATATCGTTATATTGGAGGAGTTAGTGCAAATACTTTGCCTATTCCAATTATTAATATTTTAAATGGAGGGCAACATGCCGATAACAAAATAGATATTCAGGAGTTTATGATTATGCCCGTTGGAGCTAAAACTTTTAGCGATGCTTTAAGAATGGGTGCCGAAGTATTTCATAACTTAAAGGCAGTTCTAAAAGCTAAAGGACAATCTACCAACGTAGGTGATGAGGGAGGTTTTGCTCCAAATCTTTCATCTAACGAAGAAGCGATTGAGGTAGTTCTGGAAGCGATTGAAAAAGCAGGCTATAAACCAGGAAGTGATATTTTTATTGCATTAGACCCTGCTGCATCAGAATTTTACGATAAAAAGCGTAAAGTATACCATTTCGAGTCTACAAACCAGGATTTAACATCAACCGATATGGTAAATTATTGGAAAGCCTGGGTTGAAAAGTATCCAATTCTTTCTATTGAAGATGGACTTGACGAAGACGACTGGGATGGATGGGCAAAACTTAATGAAGCTATTGGAGACAAAGTACAAATTGTTGGCGACGATTTATTTGTTACCAATGTAAAAAGATTATCTCGTGGTATTGAAGAAAATGTTGCAAATTCAATTCTAATTAAGGTAAATCAAATCGGTACATTAACCGAAACAATAAATGCAATCCGTTTAGCTACCGAGAATTCATATACTTCGGTAATAAGCCATCGTTCGGGTGAAACCGAAGATACTACGATAGCTGATTTGGCTGTTGCTCTGAATACCGGTTTAATAAAAACAGGTTCAGCATCCCGTACCGACCGTATTGCAAAATATAATCAATTATTAAGAATAGAAGAAGCACTCGGAAATTCTGCCAGATATTTAGGTAAAGATTTTAAATTTCTTAAGTAAAATTTGATTTCTAAATAATTAGGTTGGTTTTCGGTGATTAACCGATTACCAGCCTTTTTTTATTTCATTTTGACAAATTATTAAACACTACAATACTTTTTTTGTATATTTCATATTTGTTGCTTTAAATTTTATAATATGTCATTTCATTCATTAAATCAATTTATTGAAAAATTAGAAAATAGAGGCGAATTGATAAGAATTACCGAAAAGGTTGATCCGGAATTGGAAATTACAGAAATAACCGATCGTATATCAAAACAGTCTGATGGTGGTAAGGCTTTATTATTTGAGAATACCGGGACAAATTTCCCTGTATTGATAAATGCTATGGGTTCCGAAGAAAGGATGAAAATGGCTCTTGTGGTAAATGATTTTAACGATATTGGAAAAGAGTTAGAGTATCTTTTTGCCGATTTATCCTCACCTAAAAACAGCATTATCGAAAAGCTTAAATTATTGCCAAAGCTTTCTTCAATTTCTTCATGGATGCCGGGGCTGGTGAGTGGAAAAGGTAAATGCCAGGAGGTTGTACATCAAAACCCGGATTTATCCATTTTGCCGATTCTTAAATGCTGGCCTGAAGATGGTGGGCCGTTTGTTACATTACCAATGGTTATTACCAAAGATCCGGTTACCCAAATAAGAAATGTTGGAATGTACAGGATGCAGATTTTTGATAATAATTTAACCGGAATGCATTGGCATAAACACAAAGTAGGAGCAAGGCATTTTGCCGAATATAAAAGATTAGGAAAAAAAATGCCTGTTGCTGTTGCACTTGGTGGAGATCCTGCATATACCTATGCTGCTACAGCTCCGGTTCCCGATAATATTGACGAATATTTGCTTGCAGGGTTCTTAAGAAAAAAGAAAGTTGAACTGGTAAAATGTATTACTCAAGATATTGAAGTACCCAAAGATGCCGATATTATTATTGAGGGTTTTATCGACCCTGAAGAGGATTTTATTTGGGAAGGCCCTTTTGGCGATCATACAGGTTTTTATTCCTTGGCCGATTGGTATCCTAAGTTTCATGTAACATGTATTACCCATAGAAAAGATGCTGTTTACCCTGCAACCATTGTAGGAGTTCCGCCCATGGAAGATGCCTGGATAGGAAAAGCTACTGAACGGATATTTTTAACACCCATAAAATTGGCTCTTTTACCCGAAGTAATTGATTACGACCTTCCCTTTGCCGGGGTTGCTCATAATATTGCCATTGTAAAAATTAATAAAACTTATCCCGGACAGGCTTTAAAAGTAATGAATGCTCTTTGGGGAGCAGGACAAATGATGTTTAACAAAATTATGATTGTTATTGACCAGGATACAAATATTCATCAATATCAAAAATTAACGGAGATTGTTCTTGAAAATATTGAACCTGCTTATGATATCCATTTTATGCGTGGGCCGCTGGATGTTTTAGACCACTCTTCAACAAAAATGGCATTTGGTAGTAAAATGGGAATTGATGCTACCAAAAAGTACGATGAAGAAAAAATGGCCGATGAGATAAAGGTCAATAAAAATGAAATATTACATTTAGATGCTCTAAAAGAGGATTTTATCGAAATTGCGGAAGCAAATTTATTTGCATCAGCTAAATTTGGTGTTTTAATCCTGGCCGTTAAAAAGAAAGATAAAATACATATTGAAAACCTGGCTAAAAAAGTTTTTAACAACCAGGGATTTTCTCAGGTTAAAATGTGCATTTTTGTTGATGATGTAATTGATGTGTCTGATTTGAATCTAATAACCTGGATTGCATCTGGAAATATCGATCCCAAAAGAGATTCAATAATTTTAACGAAACAAAATCATTTACATTCATGCATTTTTATCGATGCAACAAGAAAAATAAAAGGGCAAGATAATTTTCAAAGAGACTGGCCTAATATTGTTAGTTCTAATATGAATACCATCCAATTGGTTGATAAAAAATGGAATAAATACAATATTGGCGAATTTATACCGTCCCCATCGTTAAAATATCAAAAAATGTTATTTAAAGGAGGAGCAATTGCAGGTGAGAATATGTAAAGGTTAATTAAACTAAATAGAAACCTTTGCTTTATATTGAATATATATTAAATTAGCATTATCTAAATGAAGTTCACGAAACACATATTGCTCCAATTCCTAATAGGGTTTCTACCCTACTTTATTTCTGGACATCTTCAGGCTCAGCCTGTAAATGTTAAACATTTTACGATCGAGGATGGCATGTCGCAAACAAGTGTTCAATGTTTGATGCAAGATAGTAAAGGTTTTTTGTGGATTGGAACACAAGATGGTTTGAATAAATATGATGGTTACTCTTTTATAAGATATAAAAATGACCCTTCTGATACTAATTCTTTATCAAATAATTATATTCATTGTATTTATGAAGATAATGAAAACAATATTTGGGCAGGTACAAATAATGGATTAAATAAGTTTGATGCCGAAAAACAAATTTTTATTCGTTATTTAAAAGATCATTCCAATCATAACACAATTCCCGAAGATGAAGTGTATGCTGTTTACCAAGATAAAAATAACTACATTTGGATTAAAACCGAAAAGTATTTAAGCCGTTTAAATCCTAAATCAGGGAAGTTCAGGCATTACGAGCATTTTAATGATGTTTTTAATTTTATTTCGGTTAATGCCAAATTTTCAATCTTTGAAGATCATAAAAGTCAGTTATGGGTTGGTACAAAGGATGGATTAAACTATTTTGATCGAAATCTTGAAATATTTAAACGCTACAAACATGATCCTAATAATCCTTTATCTCTGAGCAACGATAGGGTAAAAGTAATTTACGAAGATAGTGATAACAATTTATGGATTGGTACAAAAAGTGGACTTAACCGTTTTAACTGGGATGATGAGACTTTTACCCGATATTTTAGAGACCCGAATAATCCTAAAAGTTTGAGCAATGATATTATTAACGATATTTATGAAGATTCTGAAGGGAATCTTTGGATTGCAACTGATGATGGTCTAAATAAATGGAATAAAAAAAGTGATCAATTTACAGTTTATAATGAATTTCAGTTCGAAAACAGTATTATTCTTACAACATCGATTACATCTGTTATTGAGGATAAAACAGGGATATTATGGGTGGGAACATTACAGGGATTAATTAAGATTGAAACAAGTAATAAAAAATTTAACCTATATTCTAAAAATAATTCTGGAGAGCCACTTTTTTCGAATAATTACATATCGTCTATATTTTTAGATAATGAAAAGTTACTTTGGGTTGGTACCTGGGGTAGCGGTTTACATTTGTTTGATAGAAAAACAGGTAAGGTTGAAAGGTTTTTTACCGGAAATAGTGATTTGCAAAATGACTTTGTACATAAAATCTTTAAAGACAGTAACGGTGTTTATTGGTTAGGAACTCAAGACGGAATAAGCTTTTTTGATAAAAAGAATGGTACATTCTCGAGTTTCAAAAATCCAACTATAAAACAGATTTTTAACAAAAACAGAGTATATGATATTATTGAGTCTGATTCAGCTAACTTTTGGGTAGGGACAAAATACGGCTTGCATAATATTACCAAAGATACTCTTATTAGTTATTTGGCTGGAGAGGAAAATCAGAATTCTTTAACTTCTAATTTAGTCTACGATCTATTACTCGATTCAAATAATAATCTGTGGATTGCAACCGACCATGGCTTAAATAAAATGGATTTAAACAAAGGCGATGTTACAAAATATTTAAAATCAGATAATAATTGTGAAAATTGTTTAAGCTCAAATGAAATATTATGCCTGAACAAAGATACTGTTAATAATATTATTTGGTTAGGCACCGTAGCCGGCTTAAATAAATTTGATTTATCAACTGGAAAGTTTACTTCCTATACAGAGAAAGATGGATTACCAAATAATTTAATTTATTCAATTTTATCTGATGACAAGGGAAATTTGTGGATGAGTACAAATCGGGGATTGTCAAAATTTGATCCGTTTGATGAGAGTTTTACTAATTTTGGTGTTTCCGATGGTTTGCAAGATTTTGAGTTTAATCATGGAGCATATTTAAAATCTTCTTCCGGTGAAATGTTTTTTGGCGGTATTGCAGGGTTTAATTCATTTTATCCAGATTCAATTCAAAAAAATGATGTTGCTCCAAGTATTGCCATTACTTCTATTGAGCTATTAGCAAATGATATTCTTCAGCAAATAAGTGTTGGGAAAAACAATGAAATTAGAATTCCTTTTCGTAACAACTTGATAACTATAGAATTTACTGCCCTTGATTTTACAAATCCCGATAAAAATAATTATGCTTATAAACTGGAAGGTATTGAAGAAGAATGGATAAATCTTGGAAACAGACGTTATGCTACATTTTCAAATTTACCTCCCGGTAAGTATACATTTAGAGTAAAAGGATCGAATAGCGACTATGTATGGAACGAAGAAGGAGCAATTTTAAAAATTGAAGTATTGACACCTTTCTGGAGAACAAAATTGGCGTATGCTTTTTATATTTTATTAATTCTTTTGTCAGTTTTTTGGATTGTTCAATATAGAACAAAAACGCTTCGTAGATCAAATCAGGAGTTAAAAGAAAAAGAGTTAATAGCTCAGCAGGTAGCCAAGCAAAAAGAAGAATTAACAATCAAAAATAAAAATATTACAGATAGTATTGTTTATGCAAAGAGAATCCAGGAAGCTCTGATGCCTTCGTTAAAATATTTTAAATCTCTTTTGCCATCTACTTTTATATTACATAAAGCAAAAGATATTGTGAGTGGCGATTTTTACTGGGTTAATATTAAAAACGACAAAATATTTATTGCAGTTGTAGATTGTACTGGACATGGAGTTCCTGGTGCATTTATGTCGATTATTGGTTTCGAATTGCTGCGAAATATAACCGATGATCAAGGTATTGATGAGGCAGACAAAATTTTGCAAGAGTTAAACAGAGGGGTAGCTGTTACATTTGGGAAAGAATCTGAGAATATACGGTTAAAGGATGGAATGGATATTGCCCTATGTGTTATTGATCGAAAAAAAGCAGAGTTGGAATTTGCCGGAGCTTTTCGGCCTCTGTATTTTATTCGCGACAATAAAATTGAAGAAATACGTGGCGATAGATTCTCGGTAGGTTTACTTGAAGATGGCAACAGCGATAAGATATCAAAAACTACGATTAAACTTAAAAAAGACGATATATTTTATCTTTTTTCCGATGGCTATGCCGATCAGTTTGGAGGCCCTGAAGGTAAAAAGTACAAATATCGTCGCTTTAGGCACTTACTGCTTACGATTCATAAATTACCTCTTGTACAACAATTAGCTTATCTCGACAAAAGTTTTGAAGATTGGAAAGGAGATTTCGAGCAAGTAGACGATGTGTTAATTGTAGGAATAAAGCCTGAATTGGAGTAAGATTTTCCTACTGGATTGAATAAAAAACAGGAGAATTAATCTAACTGCTGTTCAATTTTCTGTATTAAGGTATCAATCTGAAATGGTTTGCTTATGTAGTCGTCCATACCGGCTGCAAGGCACTCTTCTTTATCTCCTAATAAAGCATTGGCTGTTATGGCTATAATTGGCGTATGTGTATTGGTGCTTTTTTCAATATTTCTTATTTTCTTGGTTGTTACAATGCCATTCATGATTGGCATTTGAATATCCATTAAAATTGCATCGTATTTTACCGAACCAAATTTGTCAAGAGCCTCCTTGCCATTGTTGGCAACATCAACATTTTTAACCGCTTTCTTTAAGCTTAACAGTACAATTTTTTGGTTAATCAGGTTGTCTTCAACAAGTAAAACATTAGCATCAGAAAGCTTTATTTTTGAATCAGATTTTATTTCAGGAATGGCAGGTTCTTTTTGGGTTTTTGTTTCCCCAGAAATTAATTTGCCTTTTTCAAACCTTATAATGAATTCGAATTTAAATAAATCGGATGTCAACTCAATGTCTATTCTACCTCCAATTGAGTCGATTATACGGTTAGCAATATTTAGATCGAGCAATTTAATAATAGCTGCATTTTTTCCCTTTTTTGATTTTTCGGTATTTAGAATTTTAGTAATTTCAGGAATATGCACAAAATCATGGGTAGAAATATCGAATATGATATCTACAGTATCTTCTTGCTCATTTTGATGGAAAACATTTAACTGAATGGTTTTTTTACCACTTTTTGAGTTCTTAATTATATTTTCAATCAGGTTGAGAAATATCTGTTTAATTTTTACCGGATCACCAAAAAGCTGGTAGTTTATTTCATCCTGAATGTTTACCGGAAACGAGATATCATTGGCATTTGCATCCGCAAAAAGGTTAATTGTGTTGGTTATTGTTGTTTCCAGGTTAAAGTTCTGATTATAATCTTTGCTTTGTAATATATCAACATTCGATAATTCGGCAATATTATTTACTACATTAACCAAATTATTGGTTGAGGCTTGGATCGTGTCAATTAAATCTCTTTGTTTTTCATCAAGGTCAGAATTATTTACAATATTTGTTACAACAACAATATTATTCAAGGGTGTTCTAATTTGATGCGAAATTTTTGAAATAAATTCTTCTTTAGCCAGGGTTTCCTTTTTGGCATCACTTGTTTCTGCTTTCAACTCGGTTTGTTTTTGCTCAATTAATTGTATATAAAAGTTTGTAAAAATAAGTGATGCAATAAATATCAAAGCATATAAAATAATATTGCTTGTGGTAAAACTATAATCCGTTTCAAAAAAATAAGGTAAGATTAAACCAATAATGGTTGTCGGGAAAAAAATAAGCGAAGCAATATTTCCTTTCTTACACCCAAGTAAGGTGATAATTAGCATAGGATAAAAACCGAAAACAAGTATTCCCTGGTTATAAATATTGCCCGCAAACAGTAACCAAAGTAAAAAAGCGGATAAAGTAAAGGTGTATACAGCAGAAGCAGGGTCTAAATTTATATTTTTACTAAAAAGGATGTGGTTAATCAATAAAATAATAAATAATGAGGCTAATATGAAAAAGCTAAGATAACTGCCACGGGTAATGTTAATAACACTAAAAATTAATAATAAAATAGATGTTATCGTACTATAATAATTAAATATAGTTGCCTTCTTGAAATTATCATTTTTTGAGTCTAATTTATCGGAACCAACACTAAATAGTTTTATGAGACTGTCAATAATTTTCATAAAAGATGATGATTTAAACAATACTATAAAAATATGTATTTGCTTTTGTAAATTTAATAAATATAACCCATAAAATATCATAGATAAATAAAAATATGTTTTTTTTGATAAACTCAATATAATACAGGGTTAATAATGCAATTTTAATCAATTATTATTTTTATAATTTTATGAAGTAGATTTATTCTTAAATCTTATGTAAATTTCGGTTTGAAATTTGTTGTTTTGATTAGAACAATTTTATAATTAGCTTAATTTTTATCGTATATTTAATCATTAAAAAATAAAAACATGAAGAAGTTACTATTAGCACTTTTTATCGGAGCATTTTCATTTAGCTTAAGTGCTCAGGATTATTTGCCCACCGAAGCAGATTTAAATCAGTTTTTTAACTCTAAATTATATGTAGTGTTGGAGTCAAATCCTATTGCTGCGTATAATTTTAAAATTCAGGAAGCGGTTAAGGAAACCTGGGAGCTTACTGATTATGAGTTTATCTCTTTTGAACAATTCGAAAAAATGTTTAATGATCCTGACAAATCATTTTTAATGATGACGCAGGTATTATTTGAGAAGGACAAAACCAAAGTAAGATACAATTTTTTAAATCTTTTTATTGGGAAAGATAATATTAAAGATTTTAATGATTTGCCAGATATTGCTTCTATTCCATTGTCATATACCGAAGTTGATGAAGAGTATTGGGTATATAAGATCGAATCATTGGTTCGTTTTTTGCAAAATCATATTGTGAATATGAAAAATGACCCAAGTATTATCAAGAAAAATATCTTTAAGCATTATAACGATAATATGAAAGATATTAAGCAAAAAACGCTTTACCTTATTAAAGACGAGGTTTCGCCTGAAATAAATACCGAAGCAAAATTAAAAAAGGTATATCCTTATAAGTTTAAATTTGTAACCAGTGAGGAGATTGAAGAAGCTATAAAAACACGCGATCCTAATGTTGTATATTTACATAAAGTAGGTCCGCAGGGTACAAGGTTGCGTGCACGTTGTTATAAAATAATTATTGGTGCTAAAGATGCTAATTTTTACTATTTTGATTACCACTGGGTTGAGCGAACTAAAAACTTTGATGGTATTTTGGAAAAAGATTTTAAAAAACTTGCCAGAGGAAGAAGCTCAATTTTTTAATCGAATAATAATTTAACACTTGAACCGCTTATTGAGGTTCTGCATCAACCACAATATTGTGATTGAAAGAAAAACTCATGAATTTTTCAGGTTAAGTTAATTTATTAAAACCCTGCAGATTTTTTTTGCAGGGTTTCTTTTTTATGGACAGCTAATTCATATTTTTATGAATGTACATTAGTATTTTAAGAATAATTTAATATTATTCAGGAAATTATATGTCGATCGAAAGTTAATTAAATACATTTTTAGAAATGTATAGTTTAGATCGTTTCATTTTATAACCCTTTAATTTTATTCTATATTTGCAAAAATATAAATTAGTAAAAATTAACTATGGCTGGACAAAAACCATCAATACCGAAAGGGACACGCGATTTTTCGCCTGTTGAAATGGTGAAACGGAATTTTATTTTTGATACGATAAAATCAATATTTAAACAATACGGATATTTACCCATTGAAACCCCGGCAATGGAGAATTTATCGAGCTTGCTGGGGAAGTATGGAGACGAAGGAGATAAATTGTTGTTTAAGATTTTAAACTCGGGCGATTTTCTAAAAAAAGTACAATCTGATTTAAATCAACCAGACTTAAATAAATTATCGCTTGAGATTTGCGAAAAAGGCTTGCGATACGATTTAACAGTTCCTTTTGCACGGTTTGTAGTTCAGCATTTAAACGAAATAACTTTCCCGTTTAAACGATACCAGATACAGCCTGTTTGGCGTGCCGACAGGCCGCAAAAAGGGCGCTATCGCGAATTTTATCAGTGCGATGTTGATATTATTGGTAGTAATGCTCTATTTAACGAGGTGGAGCTAATACAAATTATTGATGATGTTTTTCAAAAGTTAAAGATCAATAATATAATTAAATTCAATAACCGTAAAATCTTATTGGGTATTGCAGAAACCATTCAGGCAAAAGATCAATTTATTGCTTTAACAGTTGCCCTGGATAAATTAGATAAAATTGGCAAAGAGGGTGTTAAAAATGAGTTGCGTGAAGTTGGTTTTTCTATCAATCAGATTGATAAAGTTTTCGAGATTGTTAATGTGTTTGATAAAAATAACCGGCAAAAAATTGATTTTCTTAAATCAATGTTAAAAGATTCTGAAACGGGTTTAAAAGGAGTAGAAGAGGTTGAAACTGTATTAAATTATTTTGATATTTTACCACTGGAAACAACGCTTGAGTTGGATTTAACATTAGCCCGCGGATTAAATTATTATACCGGTGCTATTATAGAAGTAAAAGCAAAGGATGTGGAAATAGGCAGTATCTGTGGTGGTGGCCGTTACGACGACTTAACGGGTGTTTTTGGGTTAAAAGATGTTTCCGGGGTAGGTGTATCTTTTGGAGCCGACCGCATTTACGATGTGATGGAGCAGTTGCAGGTTTTTCCCGAAGAAATTGTATCTTCAACAAAAGTGATGTTTGTTAACTTTGGTGAAAAGGAAGAGAAATATTGTTTGCCAATACTTCAAAAGTTACGCAAAAAAGAAATTAGTGCTGAAATATTTCCAGAACCAGCAAAAATGAAAAAACAAATGACCTATGCCAATAATAAAAATATTCCTTATGTGATATTGATTGGTGAAAATGAAATGAATCAAAATGTTTTATCGGTTAAAAATATGATGAGTGGCGAGCAAACCGAAATGTCATTTGATACTTTGCTGCAAACATTAGCGAATAAATGATTAATCGTAAAAAAAGTAATATTTGTATAGCAGGGGGTAAACGGCCTGTTATTGTATCCGGGAAAGATATTCGTTTTCCATGAATTGTATTAATAAGCTTTTTTTAATTCTTATTTTATTCAAAAACTTAATTTTATAACATGGAAAAAATACATTATATATCAAACGATCAATTAACATTCGACAACATTAATCAAATTTTAATAGAGGGTTATAAGCTGGCTTTATCCGACGAATCGAAAAATCAAATTAAAAAATGCCGCGATTATTTAGATCAAAAAATGGTTACACAGGATGAGCCGATTTATGGGATAAATACAGGATTTGGAGCATTATACAATCAACGGATATCAAAAGAAGATTTAGGGAATTTACAACGAAATCTGGTAATGTCGCATGCATGTGGAACAGGCGATGAGGTATCTTCCGATATTGTTAGGATTATGGTTTTATTAAAAATTCAATCGCTTTCTTATGGCCACTCGGGAGTTCAATTAGAAACGGTTGAGCGATTAATAGATTTTTTCAATCATGATATTTTACCTGTCATTTACCAGTACGGATCACTTGGTGCTTCTGGCGACTTGGCTCCTTTAGCTCATTTAAGCTTACCATTGCTGGGAATGGGAGAGGTTGATTATAATGGTAAAAGAATTTCAGGTTCGGATTTAATGAAAGAAATGAAATGGGAGCCTATTAACCTGAAATCGAAAGAGGGATTAGCACTTTTGAACGGAACACAATTTATGAGTGCTTATGGAGTATCTCTGATTTTGAAAGTATGGAAACTTTCGCAACTGGCTGATATTATTGGAGCCGTTTCGCTTGATGCTTTTGATGGTAGAATGGAGCCTTTTCATGATTCAGTTCACCAGGTTCGGCATCATGCAGGGCAAATAAAAACTGCTCGCAGAATGAGATTTTTATTGGAAGGCAGTGAGTTAATCAAACGTCCCAAGGTTCATGTGCAAGACCCTTATTCGTTCCGCTGTATTCCTCAAGTTCACGGAGCTTCAAAAGATTCGATTAATTATGTATCCAGTGTTTTTAATAACGAGATTAATGCTGTAACCGATAACCCAACCATTTTTCCTGTCGAAGATTTGGTTATTTCTGCCGGAAATTTTCATGGGCAGCCTTTAGCTTTGGCTTTGGATAATTTGTGTATTGCCATGGCAGAATTGGGGAGTATTTCAGAAAGAAGAACATATCAATTACTGGCAGGGAAACGTGGATTACCGCCATTTCTTGTAGCCAATCCGGGTTTAAACAGTGGTTTTATGATTCCCCAATATACAGCTGCATCTATTGTAAGTAGGAATAAGCAATTATGTACTCCCGCTTCTGTTGATACTATTGAATCATCACAAGGGCAGGAAGATCATGTAAGTATGGGAGCCAATGCTGCGACGAAAGCTTTCCAGGTTGCTCAAAATTTAGAACGCATTCTGGCTATTGAATTGTTTAATGCAGCACAAGCCTTAGAATTCCAACGCCCTGCTAAATCATCACCATTTATTGAAAAATTTGTTGACGGGTTTCGTAAAAAGGTAAAATTTATCGACCAGGATAAAACCATGTACGACGAAATTGCACTTTCTGTAGATTATCTTAAAGAAGTTGAATTGGA
Source organism: uncultured Bacteroidales bacterium (assembly GCA_964606845.1). Classification (GTDB taxonomy): domain Bacteria; phylum Bacteroidota; class Bacteroidia; order Bacteroidales; family UBA12077; genus UBA12077. The sequence goes on along the minus strand of CAZSIC010000037.1, from coordinate 15,737 downwards.
ATTACCTGAAAAATAGTTTTTTATAAAAAGATGCCCCAGTTGAATTTTCAACCGGGGCATACCCTAAATGATTATGAGAAAAATATAAAAAGACACTTTAAAAGTGCAAAATCAACTACTTGTCTTTATCGTTTCCACGAATTTTCTTTAGTAAATAGGCTTTAAATTCATAATCAGCCATATATATCTTCATTACTTTTTTTATAGGCAAAATTTCTTTGAATTTTTCGTGATATTCTTCCAGTAATTCGGCCAGTTGCATTTCGTAATTAATATACTTATCGGCATAATGAAACATTTCTTTCTCAGACATTTTTTCGCTATTTTCGGCGAAATAAGTCATTCTATCTTTGCGTTCAGCAGTAATTTTATTTTTCCGGTTCCAATAGCTGTTATAAATTGGCCAGAATTTTTCAGCTTCTTCGGGAGTTAACCCGATTTTATCAGTAAAGAAAGCAATCTTCTGAGATTTAATTTGTTGCTCTTTGCTTGCTTTATCCAATTCCTGTGCGTTTGAATGTAATCCGGACATCATCAAAGACAGGGCAAATATGAAAGTAATAAATAATTTCATTTTATCTGTTTTTTATAATTCATCAATTAAAGTTCCATAGTCAATACCTTCGTCCATAAGGTAATCTATATATTGGTCAGTTTCTTCTTTTTTCTGATTTTTAATGATTTCTTTTTCTTCTTCGAGTAAGATGTCAATAAATTGCTGCTCAGAATATTCCGAAGCATCTACTTCTATTATTCTGGTATATACTTCGTTTGATACCGGAGAACTTGCACGGTTTGTCATGATTGTATCAATAACAGTTATTGCAATAATAGCAAATCCTGCCATCATAATGCTTAAGGCAAGTTGTGGTTTAACAATATGAAAGAAGCGTAATACCCAACTTTCTTGTTTTGACTCTGATGTAATTTTTTCCTGAATCTTTGAAGGAAAAGTTTCGAAATATCCTTCAGGAACGGAAAATGGATTTTGATTATTTCCCTGCAATTCTTTCATTTTATTGTTTAATTCTCTATTCATTTTGGTAGTTCCCCAATTTTAATCCCTTGTATTTTTGACATTTATAAAATGTAAAAGTTTAATCTTCTTTAAAATAATTTTCTATCTTTTTAACAGCATGATGATACGAGGCTTTTAAAGCGCCAACGGATGTATTTAAAATTTTTGACATATCATCATATTTCATCTCTTCAAAATATTTCATATTAAAGACTACCCGTTGTTTTTCAGGCAGATTTAAAATAGCCTTTTGTAATTTAAGTTGTATTTCGGTTCCATTAAAATGTTCGTCACTTTCTAAAGTATCTTTTAATTGGTTTTCGTAATCAACAATGGGTAATAAATATTTGGTTTTCTTTTGTTTTAAAAAGGTTAATGATTCGTTTGTTGCTATACGGTATAACCATGTATATAATTTCGAATCCTCTCTAAAACCATCGAGCCCTTTCCATATTTTTATAAAGGTATTTTGTAAAATATCGTCTGCATCATCATGTTTGATTACAATTTTACGTATATGCCAATACAGTTTTTCCTGATATTTTCTTACAATCAGGTTAAACGCATAATTCCTCTTTTCTTTGTCTTTAAAGAGCGTTAATAATTCCTTGTCACTATAATCAGACATAAACGGGATTAAGAAAATTGCAATTTAAAATTAAATTATTTTCTTTTTAAAACTGCTTCAACTGCTTTTACTATATTCGATGCATCAATTCTGTATTTTTTCAATAATTCTTCGGGTTTTCCACTCTCACCGAATTGATCATCAACAGCAACCATCTCCATTGGCAATGGCATTTTTTTGGTTAATAGCTGAGCAATTGAATCTCCTAATCCACCATTCATTAAGTGTTCTTCAGCTGTAACAACTGCTTTTGTTTTCGAAACAGAGCTTAAGACTGCTTCATAATCTAAAGGTTTAATGGTGTGTATATTAATTATTTCAGTAGAGATTCCTTTTTGCTCTAATTCCTGCGCAGCAACAATGCTTTCCCAAACTAAATGGCCTGTAGCAATAATAGTTACATCAGTTCCTTCGTTTAAAAGTACCGCTTTTCCAATTTCAAATGTTTGATTTTCGGATGTAAAATTAGGTACTTTCGGGCGGCCAAATCGTAAATAAACCGGACCCTCGAACTCTGCAATGGCTAAAGTAGCTGCTTTGGTTTGGTTAAAATCACAAGGGTTGATGACAGTCATTCCAGGAAGCATTTTCATAAGTCCGATATCCTCCATGATTTGATGAGTGGCCCCATCTTCACCTAAAGTTACTCCTGCATGAGAAGCACAAATTTTTACATTCTTCCCCGAGTAGGCAATTGATTGCCTCACCTGGTCGTACACCCTGCCGGTTGCAAAATTGGCAAAAGTACCTGCAAAAGGTATTTTGCCTCCCACTGTAAGTCCGGCAGCAACGCCCATCATGTTTGCTTCGGCAATGCCACACTGGAAGAATCTTTCCGGAAACTCATCAGCAAATTGATTCATTTTTAATGAACCGGTAAGGTCAGCACATAAAGCAACAACATCTTTATTTTTCTTTCCCAGTTCATATAATCCTGCTCCAAAACCTGAGCGTGTATCCTTTTTTTCTTTGTATTCAAATTTTTTCATTGTAATATTAATAAATAATAATTGAGTTCGACGATCCTGATTTTATGGTAAATTTTTTTGTTACTGTATTTATAGCTTGTTTCGAGTTTTTGGGTCGAAATACCACCCGGTAACTTCCTGGTTGTAAAATTAAATTGTGTTTGGATACGTTGGGGTCAAGGTTATAAACCCATTCCAGCGTGTCGGTAGTTTCTTTATATAAACTGCCATACCCTGGTGAAGCAAATGATAAATTAGCAATACCAGGCTTGGGTATATCTATGTTTGTTGTTTTACTTTGCTCAATTTTTACATTTTTTACTTCTATTAACGGGATGGTTAAAATCTCTAAATCGTATTCTCCGGTAATATATTTCTCTTTTTGCTCGTTTTTTTGTACATTAAGTATTTGTGAATTACCCGATTTACGTACAATAACATTAAGGTTTTTATACAGATTTGATCCTGGACAGGATATATCTAAATATCCTTGGGGGGCAAATAATCCAATCATATTGTGTTTACCTTCGGTAAGTTTTATACTGTCTTTTTTAACCGAAGGAAGGGTATGAACCACCAGGTCATAAGTTACAAGTGGATCAATAATTAATGTGTCGGGATTACCCATGTAATTTAGTGTATGTACAAAATTGTAAATAATTTTTCCTGAAATGCGGTTGAAAAAGGACATGTTAACATCCGTTTCTGTTGGTTGACCGTACGAATCGAGTAAGTTTACCTGCGCGGTTGTTTCGTTTAAAGCTCTTGAAATAACAACATTTAATGCTTCTTCAAACTTTTTTTCAGTAGGGGTATTGTAAAAATTACCTACACATTCAAATGTATTTTCAAAATTTGGATCAATACCAATACCTATGACAAAAGGTTTGAGTACAATACCTTCTTTTTGTAAATCGAGTGATGCCTGGCAGGGGTCTCCGTCGCAGGCTTCAATCCCATCAGTAATTAAAATGATAATGTTTCTACAGTTATCACAAGGAGGAAAATCATTAGCAGCCAGCTCCAGTGAATTTGCAATGGGTGTTGTTCCTTTGGGTATAATATATCGTAATTTTTGCCTTATTTGTGGGGCATTATTTTTAGAAAATGGGATTTCTAATTTTGTGTCGCTACAATCCTGAGGAGGCACGGGACTTTGATGTCCATAAACGCGCAGAGCCATCTGCACATTGTCGGTTTTTTCAAGGCTGTCAATAAGTTGAATTAAATATTTTCGTGCAATGTTTATTTTCTTATTTTTACCCCATGTGCCGTACATGCTCTGCGAAGCATCAAATATAAATAATATGCGTGTAGTTGGAGGCTCAGGTTTTTTATCCGGCTGAGCTCCAGCATTTATGCTGAAAAGAAATAAAAATATATATGTTAATGTTTTTTTCAAGAGCTAATTAGTTGCTAAATAAACGCATGGAAAATATTACTCCATTGACTTTCTTCGTTCGTAATCTTCTTTTTTTATTTGGCCTAAGATTACCAACTCTGCGGTTGCATAATTAGTTGCCAGTGGTATATTGTGCATATTGCATGCTTCAAGTAGGTTTTGAATATCTTCATGATGAGCCTGTTTAAGCAATGGGTCTCTCAAAAAAATTACAATATCTACTTCTTTATTTTTAATCATCTCTGTAATTTCGTAGTAACCACCTGATTTTCCTGGGCTTAAATGCTGTACTTTTATTCCTTGTGATTCAACATATTCTGCGGTTCTCCCTGTAGCAATCAGGTTTACTCCAAAAATCCATTCTTTCCGCTCATTAATAAAACGAACCATTTCAGGTTTTTTTACATCATGAGCTATGATCACGATATTTTTCATAATGCTCTATTTTTATATTAATTATAAAATTAATAGTCTCCTAATGTTTCTTCAATCTGGTTTAATGCATCTTCTAATTGTTCGTCGTTTGGTGCAACACCATGCCATTTATGTGAACCCATCATAAAGTCAACACCCATACCCATTTCTGTTTTCATTAAAATCATAATGGGTTTTCCTTTACCGACAAGATTTTTTGCATTTTTTATAGTTTTAACCACGTCATCCATATCATTGCCATTCATTTCCAGCACTTCCCAACCAAAGCTTTCCCATTTATTTTTTAGGTTTCCTAAAGTAATGATTTCGTCAACAGGGCCGTCGATTTGTTTGCCATTATAATCAACGGTAGATATTAAATTGTCAATTTTATGATGTGCAGCAAACATAGCAGCTTCCCAAATTTGACCTTCCTGCAATTCACCGTCTCCATGAAGGGAGTACACAATTTTGGGGTCTTTGTTTAATTTTTTTGATAATGCAGCTCCTGCTGCTACTGAAAGTCCTTGTCCCAGAGAACCTGAGGAAATTCTAATACCAGGTAATCCTTCATGAGTTGTTGGATGTCCTTGTAATCTTGAATTAATCATTCTAAAAGTTGAAAGCTCAGATAACTCAAAATATCCCGAACGGGCTAAAACACTATACCAAAGGGGTGAAATATGTCCGTTTGATAAAAAGAAAATATCCTGATTTTTCCCGTCCATATCAAAATTATTTGGATCATGATCCATGAAATCAAAGTATAATGCGGTCATGAAGTCGGCACAACCAAGCGATCCTCCTGGATGCCCTGAGTTTTGTGCATGAACCATTCGTACAATGTCGCGTCGTACCTGCGTAGCTATCTTCTTTAGATTTTGAATATCTGCCATCTTAATAATATAAAAATTGTAAAAAAACTGGTTTAAAAAACAGGTGTAAAAATACAGTTTTTCATTAGAATATACGGAAAATGAATGCATTTTATTATTAACATATGTTGAAGAAGTTATCTTGAAGTCTTTTTTATTTAAAATCGCTTTTTAAAATTCTGAAAAAGTGTAATTTTGAGCCTTCGAATACTTTTATCTAATTAAAAATTATGGGACTTCAGTGTGGTATTATAGGTGTAACCAATGTGGGTAAATCAACCATTTTTAATTGTATGTCGAGTACAAAAGTGGAAACTACGAATTTTGCTTTTAGCTCAAATAAATCAAATATTGGCGTAATAAATGTTCCCGATAAACGATTGTATGAACTCGAAAAATTGCAAACTACCGAGAAAGTTATTCCTGCTACGGTTGATATTGTCGATATTCCGGGATTAACAAAAGGTGCTAACCAGGGAGAAGGAGTGGGGAATAAATTTTTGGCTGATATTAGAAATACCGACGCGTTGATTCATGTCCTCCGGTGTTTTGATGATGAAAATTTACCTCATGTTGACGGCTCTGTTGATCCGGTTAGGGATATTGAAACCATTGATTTTGAATTGCAGGTGAAAGATTTGGAATCGGTTGATAAGAAGATCCAACGATTTGAGAAGCTTATTAAAACCGGGGATAAAGATGCGAAGCAGGGAATTGTGGTTCTAAATGAGTTAAAAAGTCATTTAGAGTCGATGCAAAATGCCCGCGATTTTTTAATTTCTGATGCTAACAAAAAATATATCGATGATTTGTTTTTACTTACTGCAAAACCTATTATTTATGTTTGTAATGTTGATGATCTATCGGCAATTGACGGTAATGATTATGTAGAAAAAGTAAAAAAAGCACTTGAAGGGCAGGATACACAAATATTAATTATTGCCGGTGAATTAGAAGCGGAAATTGCTGATTTAGAAGATGAAAACGACCGAAAAGAATTTTTGGATGATGCCGGATTGACTGAACCCGGAGTTAATAAACTGATAAGGAGTGCTTATTCGCTTTTGAATTTAATGTCTTTTTTTACGATTGGGCCGAAAGAAATACGTGCATGGACTATTAAAAAAGGAATGACTGCTCCAAAGGCGGCAGGGGCAATTCACAGCGATCTTGAACGAGGTTTTATTCGTGCCGAGGTGATGAAATATGATGACTTTGTGACGCTTAGATCCGAAGCAAAGGTAAAAGAGGCTGGCAAGTTCCATGTAGAAGGTAAAAACTATGTGGTTGGTGATGGTGATATTCTTCATATTAGATTTAATGTTTAATTTTTATCAAAAAATTTAAAGTTTTATGATTGAACGCACCACAAAAAAATGGATATTATTTTTCACTCTTATTTTTTCATTTTCATTTGTTTATGCCCAAAAGCATTTTAATAATCCGCCCAAATTAATTGTTGGAATTACTATTGAAGAGATGCGTTATGAAATGTTGCTTCGCTACTGGGATGCATTTACCGATGATGGTTTTAAACAATTGATTGATGAAGGTGCATTGTGCACACAAGCCCATCATAACTATTTGATAACACAAAACGCTTCGGGCCAGGCAAGTATTGTTACTGGTACATATCCTTCGTATCATGGAATAATTTCCGACCATTGGTACGATAAACTTGGAGAAAAAAGTGTTGGAGCTGCCGATGAAAAAAAATATAATTTGGTGAATGGCAGAATTACGCTTGGAAATATTACTCCCAAAAACCTACTGGCTTCTACTATTGGCGATGAATTAAAACTTGCTACAAATGATAGCTCAAAAGTTATTTCAATTGCAGCAAATCCGGTTTCGTCTGTTATTTCCGGTGGGCGATTAGCCGATTATGCATTTTGGTTTAATGATGAAAATGGACAATGGATTACCGGAAATTATTACAATGATTCTCTTCCTGAATGGATTCATCAATTTCATGAAAAAGATTTTCGGAATGTTTATATGAAACAAACATGGTCGACCCTTCATACTTTAGAGAAAAACTACCAATCGAGCCTGCCGGATGATAACCCTTTTGAAATTGGAATCAGGCTTTATCGTTATACTTTCCCTTACGACCTTAATTATTTGAAAAACCGTTCAGGAAATTATAAATATCTTAAATACACTCCTTTTGGTAACAATTATACAAAAGACTTTGCCATATCGGCTATTATTGGCGAAAATTTAGGGAATGATGATTTTACAGATTTCTTGAGTTTAAGTTTTTCTGCTTCAAGTTATGCAGGAGATCTTTTTGGACCAAGATCAATAGAAATTGAAGATATTTTTTTACGATTAGATAGAGATATCAAACATTTTATTGATTTTTTAGATAATTATATCGGATTGGAAAATGTATTGATATATGTTACATCTGACAGAGGAGTTGCTGATGTTCCTGAATATTTAAAGTATAAAAAACAAAACGGCGGAGTATTCGATCCACAAAAGGCCTTATCGTTATTAAATAGTTATTTGAGTATTTTATATGGCGATGGCGATTGGGTAAAATATTATCAATCGGGACAGTTGTATTTAAGCCAGCAAATGATTGATCAAAGTGGTGCAAGTTTAAATGAAATACAAGAGCAAGCAGCAAGTTTTTTAGTTCAATATTCCGGAGTTGCTGATGCAGTGCCTACTATGAGTATGGTTAAAAATCAATTTACATTAGGGGGTAAAGGAAAAATGCAAAATAGCTTTCATCAAAAACGTTCAGGCGATGTAATGGTAAATCTTGAACCCGGATGGATCGAAAAAGATGGAAAGGCTACCGGGTCGGGCTCTGGATATAACTACGATACGCATGTTCCGCTAATTTGGTATGGCTGGAAAGTAAAAAACACTCGTATTGATGAAAGTATGGATATTAATGATATTGCTCCAACTTTAGCATGGATTTTACAAATTACATCTCCCAATGCAAGCGTTGGAAAGCCAATTTATCAGATTATTGATTAGCAAAATTTTTATTATGGCTTGGATTTATTTGTTTATTGCAGGAATTTTTGAGATTGGGTGGGCTATAGGTATGAAATATACGAATGGTTTTACCCGTTTTTGGCCTGTTGTATTTACTTTAGCATCCATGTTTTTAAGCGTTTATTTGTTGTCGCTTGCAACAAAAACAATCCCCATTGGTACCGCCTATGCAGTATGGACTGGCATTGGAATCGCAGGAACTTCAGTTTTAGGTATTATATTATTTAACGAACCCGTAGAAGTATTACGACTAGTGTTTATTGCTATGATATTAGTAGCTATTGTTGGTTTAAAAATTATTACCCGTTAAACAGGCTTTTTACAAACCAGCATTCTACTTTCGCGGCTAAGTGTTATTGTATAATCATCAATTAAGCACGGTGCTTCAATTTCTTCATTGTTCTCTCTTATTGCTTTTCCCGTAATTAAGATTCCTATTTTATCGGTTAATTCAATATTTCGAACTTTCCTGGCAATAATGATTTCAGACTTTTCAAGCCACCGTTGTAAATCTGTATGTTGTAATTTTTTGTAATCATCATGATTGGACAGAATATTTTCTGCCAGTCGTGGTGCAGCTATTTCCCACAATTTATCTTCTAGTGTATGACTATCATGGATTACTTGTTGCATGCTTACAGAAGTTAATCGAAATACAGTAACTGGCGATTCGGCTGTTACTGTTGCTGTTCTAGGGATATTGGTAAGAATGGCAATTTCACCAAAAATACTTCCTTTTCCAAGAATATCTATTAGCCTTTTGTTAATAGTAACTTTTACGTTTCCGCGCGCAATTACATATAATCCGTCAACATGTCCGTGCTCTTTAATAATTTTTTCGCCCACGGCATAATTTCGGTGTTGAAATAAGCTGACTATCTTATTAAATAAACTTTTATCCAATTCTTTTAGCCATGGAATATCCTGAAGTAGTTTAGCTTTTTCGGGTGGTTTTATTTTAGGTGGTGTATCTACAAGTTTTTTCATTCTTTCTTCGATACTGTCTATCATTTTTACTGCTTCGTCTGAACCTATTTGCCCTTTTTTCATCAGGCGGTCAACCACTTTTAATTCATTATTTAAGTTCGATCTGATTGCCTGCCTTGTAGCAATAGAATCGTAAATTTCGGGATAAGTATTTTTTAAGTTTCTAAGGAAAGTTAATCCATGAATACGATTCTCGTTTATTTCATTTTCAACAGTAGCTAAATCTTCATCAATGGTTAACTCTTCGGTATTTGAGCTAATAACCATACTTTCAACAAGCTTTAATGTTTCGTATTGTGCTTCAACAAATCCACGAGCTGCATCGTAACTGTTGGCTAAACGTTCAAAGAAAAAGCGTTGTGATAACTTACCTAATAAAGGAACTGATTGCAGTTTACTTAAAAATTTTGGTGTTTTCCATAATTGTTCAAGGTCTTTTCTTTCCGATAAAGGTATTTTGCCATCTGAATCAATAATTTCATTAATAGCTTCAGTAAGGTTGCGAACAGCAATAGCTCCTAATAAGCCTTCTTTGAATTGTGTCCAGTAACTACTTTTCTCTTTTTCAAGCACTCTTCGCCTTGTTTCGTAAAGGTTGGCATGCTTTCCTTCATCCAAAATAATTTCTACCTCTTTTGGCTGTTCCGGTAAATATTCTTTAACCTTTTCCCAGTTGGCACGATTTAAAAAACGGTCTGATTTAAGTTTATCTACAGATTTTTCAGATGCCTGCCTTAAATAATTTCGTGCTGTTAAAATCATTTTTTGCTTGGCCGGTGGTATTTTGGTTAATCCTAAAGCATTTAGCAATATTTTTATGGTAGTGGCATTGATCAGAAGAGTCATGGTAACAATTCCTGCGGTATAGAATAAAAATTGATCTCTGATTTGACTATCAATTTTAGATTCACTGGCAACAATGAGAGCAAGGGCTAGTGCGATTGCTCCACGTAAAGCTCCCCACCATAATACATATGCATTCTTTTTGGTTAATCCATAGCCTGCATTTTTCATTACAGGGAAAAATATTGTTATCACTATTGCTCTAATAACATGAATACCAACATATAATATAAGCAGTATTATAAAATCATTGGCTGTAAAAACAATATTATTGGCAATAACAACGCCAACAATAAGAAAAATTAATGTATTTGCAATAAAGGCAAACATTTCCCAAAACTCGTGTAAGAAATGGTCTACCTCAGGGCTTATACGTGTTCTGCCGGTACTGGCCATTAAAAGCCCTAAAGCAACTAATCCTAAAACACCTGAAACATGGAAAAAATGCTCGGCAATATAAAAGGTAATATATGCCCCGGCAACAATAACTGTAATTTCTACAAGTGCATCATTAAAAACTTTTTTTACCCAGGCAATGATAATATATCCAATAATTAAACCCACCACAGCTCCTCCAATAGCAACACGTAAAAATTCTACTACTGGGGAAGTGTCTGATCCTGCACCTGTAATGCTAAGTAGAAGAACCATAAAAATAACAATGGCTGTACCATCGTTTAATAACGATTCTCCTTCAATAAGTGTTCCTAGCTTTTTACTCGCACCAAGTTCTTTTAATAAGGCTACTACTGCAACCGGGTCGGTTGCACTTATTACTGTACCAAAAAGCAGTGCAATTAACCAGGTCCAACCAGACATTCCAATTCCAAAAAATTGAATTGTCATAACAACCAAAGCAGAAAGTAATAAAGCAACTATAATTCCTGGCACGGCCAGGATAAATGCATTGGCAAATGACTTTTTGAAAGTGTGAACATCCATTGCAAACGCAGCTTCGAAAATAAGAGTTGGTAAAAAGATATATAAAATAAGATGAGGATCAATATGCCCTGCCCAGGCGATTGCTTTTCCCATAAAGCCTGTATCCAGGTTGAACAGCAGAAGATTCCAATCACCAAAATACCCTAATCTTGTTAATGCTCCCAATCCTAAACCTATTACCAATAAAGATACTGTATAGGGTAAAGGGCTCTTTTTAAGAAAATGCCTTGTACCTGCACCTATAATTAATGCTATGATCAGAAAGAATAGCGGGCTCATGTCACTGGAGTGATCAGAGTCTTCATTATGAAAAGGTTCCTCTTCCTCATGATTTGTCGGTTCTTGTTGTTCAACTGTTTGCTTTAATCCTTGATGATGATTTTGGGTATAAGCAAAGTTTTGAAAAGTTCCAGTGATAAAGATTAATATTAATAATAATCTTGAGAATTTTGTAATCAGTTTTCCGAATAGCTTCATGGGTAAAAATTTAAAAACCAAGTTACAAAAAAAACTGAAATTTCTTTCTTAAAAGACTAATCAAATTTATAAAGAATTGAAATAGGCAGATAAAAAACAGATTTTTATTGACAAAAATTTATTGGTGTTAATAGTAGTTTTATTTAATCGATTTTAATATGCCCCCAGTTTTCACCTCTTCGTATTCTGTTTAACTGGGTGTGTGTTATGCCAAATTCTTTTGCCAGTTTGTATAATTTATTTTTTCCTCTTTTTAATTTCTTTTTTAAACGAATTACATCTGTTTCGGTAAGTTTTGAATAGTTTATAGTGCCTCGTTTATAATTTGGATTAATTTTTTGATGTGCAAACATAGTTTCTTTGGTAACCCACCTTAAATTATCTACATGATTATTACTTTTGTCAAAATCGAGATGGATCACATACTCTTGCATGTTGTTATCTTTTGGGATAAATAGTTCAGCTGCTAATTTGTGAACATATTTTGTTGTACGTTTCCCATTGGCCAGCTTAATGTTTAAAATTTTATATCCTTTTAATACAGAACCGTTAATGATGGCTCCATTAGATTTATTAACCTTAAAACTTTTTATACGGCCATAGTTTGAAATTTCATACTTTTCGCTTTCGGCCATTCCTTCAATAATTAGAGGTTTCCATTTTTCCCCGATAATTTCCTGATGTACTTTATTTAACTTACTCATTATAGAAAATATTAAATTGCCCGTTATTCAAATAAATAGACTTGTATTTCTAAACAGGGTTTAAAATGCCAACAAATAAAATTGTTACGATATTTCGCTGAAATAATTATTGAATATGCCTAAGAAGATTTATGGTTTTATTATAATTGATGAATGGCCTTAACTAATGATTTCAGATTGTCAGGATTTTGTTCTAAAGCTGTACCGGAAACGATAATGTCTGCCCCGGCAGAAGCAACTCTTTGAGCATCTTTTTTTGTTTTTATGCCACCACCCACAATTAAGGGGATGTTAATATTTTTTTTAACTTCTTGTACCATTTGAGTTGTAAGTGATGATTGAGCCCCGCTTCCTGCTTCCAGATAGATTAATTTGAGCCCTAGCATTTCGCCTGCCATAGCGGTAGCTACTGCAATATCGGGTTTGTCAGAAGGTATTGGATGGGTGTTGCTCATATATTCTACCGATGTAGTTTGACCTCCATCAACAAGAATATATCCGGTTGGCAGAACTTCTAATTTACTTTTTTTTAAGTACGAGGCTGCGACTACATGATTACCAATAAGCAAATCGGGATTACGGCCTGATATTAATGAGAGAAGAAGAATTCCATCAGCATTTGATGATAACTGTAAAAGGCTTCCGGGGAAGATAATAACAGGAATAGAAGTGTACTTTTTTATCATTAATAATGACTCATCAATAGAACTGTTTAATAAACTGCCACCAACAAATATTAAATCTACATTTGCCTGGTTAGCCCGTTTAATTAATTCTTGTAATGATTTTTGGTTATGATGGTCGGGATCGATTAGCAAAGCAAAGAGTTTCCTTTTTTCTTCTATTTTTTTATCGATCAAATTGAAAATCATTTTTATAAAAATAATTAATTAAAAAATAGTTTACTTATAACACCAAACAATGGAGTAATTTTTCAGGTTGAAATAATTAAGCATAAATTTCTCGTTCATGTAACTATTATTTACATTTCCTGTAATAAGCCCTTTTTCTTTTGGTTTAAAAGGTTCGATGTTTAGATTAGTAACAAAATTTATATCTACTTTGTCGCATATCTTATATAAAGCTTCTTTGGCACACCAGTGTAAATATAAATGATAAATTTCCTGGTTTTTATCAATACTAACTAACTCTTCGGGTCGTAAAAATTTATCTGCAATACGAAGGATTTTAGTAGACATAAATTCCAGATCTAGGCCAACACGTTTTTTCTTGCTCATTAGAACGGCCGTAAGATTTTTCGAGTGCGATATACTTATATTGTATAAGTTATTTTTTAAATAAGGTTTTCTTTCGGGCCCATAAACAATTTTTGCATCATGCCCAAGCATTTTTTTTAGTAAAGTTCTAACACTTAGCCACTCTAATTTTCGTTGATGATTTTTAAATCGTTCAACCGTTTCAATATCTTTTTCATCAAGGTTTAGAAACGACCAAAGGGTATCAAAATCTTCGGTAATATCCCAAATACCCAAAAAAACGTCATCATTAAAATGTTTTTCAACTATAAATCCCATTTTATTGGTTTCTTATTTCCACTCAAACGATTCAATTAAAACTATAACATCTTTTCTTACAAATTTAATTAAAGGAGCTAAAGAATCTTTATTAGGCTCGGTATTAAAATAAAGTGCCCCTCTAACATAATGCTCAGTGCTGTCAGTAAGAAAGAATTGTAAAGATGAGGCTGCATCTCCTGCAATTTCATATACTGTGCCATACACATTTTGTTCTGGTTTTACGAACACTTTTTCGGTTATGGCATCGGCTTTTAAGGTATGTTTGTATGCCAGGCTGCGAGTTTCTTCAAGTATTTGGCCAATATTATTATTAACTTCTTTATAGCTGATATGTATCTTACCTCCAAAATCTTTGTAGTTAATGTTTATCCAGCATGGCTCAATTAAGCGGCTCGAATCTCTTTCAATAATAGTATATGTTGGATAAAGAAATGTGTAAGGGCAATCAGAATCATATGGGGTGTATTTTTTTTCCGGTAAATCGATTCGAAAATATCCTCTGGGTTTAGGAGTATAGTTTCTTTTACAACCTCCAAGGATAATTGCAATTATAATGAATAGAATTCCAATAATGGAAAAGTAATTTTTTTTATGCATGGTTGAATTTTATTCGTTGATGGTAACTTTTACTTGTTTAATTCTTCGTTTATCAACTGATTCGATGGTAAAAGTAAGGTTTTTATATTTGATTGTTTTATTTCTTTGAGGTATCTCTCCAGTAATTTCAAGGATTATACCCGCAATAGTGTCTGCATCGCCTTTTACTTCTTCAAAAAAATCATCATCAATATCAACAACTTTAAAGAAGTCGTTAAGTAGCGTTTTCCCTTCGAAGAGATAGGTGGTTTCACTAATTTGCGAGTAAATTACTTCATCTTCGTCCGATTCGTCAGTAATTTCACCAACAATTTCTTCCAAAATATCTTCCAGCGTAACGATTCCATTTGTACCGCCATATTCATCAATAACAATGGCCATATGAATTTTGTTGGTCTGGAACTCTTTTAGTAAGTCATTGATTTTTTTGTTTTCAGGAACAAAATAAGGAGGTCTGATTAATGATTGCCATTTAAAATTTTCCGTTTCGTTAATATGTGGCAATAAGTCTTTAATATATAAAACACCTTTCACGTTATCAAAAGTGTCTTCGTAAACGGGAATTCTGGAGTGTCCTGAGTCAATAATTATTGATAATAATTCTTTAAAATCAGTATCAATTTCCACAGCAACCACATCAATCCTTGACTTCATAATTTCTTTAGCATCAATATTTCCAAACTTAACAATGCCTTTTAAAATATTTTCATCTTCAGTAATTTGATGTGTTGTAAGGTTTAATGCCTGCGATAAATCATCAATGGTTATATTTTGTTTTATTTTCGACAGTTTTTTAGCAATAACTGATGTTGTATTAATCATGAACATACTAACAGGGTGAAAAATTCTATCGAAAATGATGATTGGAATTGCTGTTAGCCGGGCGAATTTTTTCGCACTTTTTTTGGCATAATACTTCGGAAATGTTTCTCCAAAAAGTAATAAGAAAAATGCAATGATTGAAATTTGCAAAATAAAACCAATGGCAGGTAATGCTGTAAAATTAAAAATTGCATTTAATATAATTCCCATTAATATTATAAAGCATACATTCATAAAACCATTAGCTATAATAATGGTAGCAAGGAATTTCTTTGGTCTTTTTAAGTGTTTAATTATTAGCCTGCTACGCAGGTCGTTTTTTTTATTAATTTCTTTTAACTGGTCGGGTCGTAATGTAAAATAAGCAGTTTCAGCCCCGGACATCAGGGCTGAAAGAATAATCAATATTACTGCTAAAAAGATATTTATCCCTGTACTTATGTCGATTGACTGAAAAGTAACTTTAGCGGCAATTAATAACGCTATCGGGAATGGTTCTGT
>CAZSIC010000036.1:0-30065 GCA_964606845.1 uncultured Bacteroidales bacterium | reverse complement strand
TTACCGGCTTGAAGCCGGTGATCCTGTAACCTCTGCCATGGATTAAGTAGAGCAGGCATTTCTGTCTGCAGAAATGGTAAATTGCCCCGGGTTTCAACCCGGGGATAAAAATGCATCCTGCAAAAACCGCAGCAAGCAGTAATGTTAATTATCTGCAATATCCTTTCATGCTGCGGAAAATACAACTGCCAACTAGTAAATTACTATTCGGTTTTGTAAATGGATAAATAACCGGCTAAAGCCGTTTGTTTATATATCCTTTTGTAACCGTCAGCTAAAGCAGACGGTAATAAATAAGTACAGTACATATTTTTAACATTTCTGCCGTCCAGGTAGGCTGACTTCTAGTCAGTGAGGGCTTCGCTCGAAGCGAAACCCTAACTTAAGGATAATCCGCCTGGCCGCTCCAGGCGGCCAGGTGGATAGGACAAAAAAAGCTCTACGAGGGTGCAAAACCCTCGTAGAGCATTATTTAGTTGAGTGGAATTACCTATTGAATAATAATTTTTCTTACATAAAACTCATTATCAATTCTGAATCGTATATAGTAAACTCCATTGGCGTAGGAGTTAACATTAATTCTTTCAACTACATCCCTTACACGGCTATACTTGTTATTATATATAACCTGCCCGTGTGTATTGACTATTTCAATATAAATATCCAGCGTTTTTCTTGTATCAACCTGAATTTTTAATTCTTCTGAAACCGGATTTGGATAATATATAATACTATATCCATTTCCAGTAATTAAATGATCTATACTATTCGGATCATAGATTGCGCAATAAACACTATCTGAAGCCTGGCAACCTATTTCATCGGTTACAGTAACCGAGTACCATCCTTCGCTGGTAACAGCAAATGTTTGGCTGGTACTACCGTTTTGCCATTCATATTGATCCCAGCTACCTGGATTAAGCGTTACCTGGTCTTCAAAATAGATGGTATCAGTATTATCAGGGCTTAAGCTGATTTCTGGAGCGCTAATATTAACTGTTTCTGGCAGTGTGTCGTTGGCAATATTTTCATCAGATGTTAATTTAGCGAAAGTTTTAATTTCATATTCTTTACCCGATGGGAAAGAAATATTATCTGCAAAAGTAAAATTAAACGAAGCCGAAGCTGCTAAGTCAGAAGTTAATGCGTGTGTTTCGATTACGGGATCGCCGTTATCACTGATATACCCAACCTCTATTGGAGTACCGGTAGTTAGGTTAATGACACCCTCATTGGTAATTTCAATTTCAACAGGATATGTTTCACCGTCAATCCAGCAGGTTGATTCCGGTGATAGTATTTGGGTAACAGCAATGTCCGGTTCAAGGTCGAAAGTAACCATTATCGAATCCTCAGCTACACAGCCAAAGCTGTTGGTAACCGTAACAGCATAGTATTTATTCGGCGTTTGGTTGTTAATATCTACCGTATAGGTTTGGCTGGTTGACCCGTTGAACCACAAATAAGTGCTAAATTCTGCACCGGCATCGATGGTATATTCTTGGGTTGTAACATTTTCATCATCTCCTAAATCGAGTTCGGTTTTTTGGAAATCAACACTTGCGCTGGTTGTATCTTCAAGGGCAACATCTATATCGGTAAGTTTTGCAAACAGTTTAAACTCATGCGTTTGATTTTCCGATAAGTCGGCCGTTTGTGCAAAAGTATAATCTACTGTGCTATCAGGAAATAATATTTCGGTTAAATCAAATGTTTCTGTAATAGTAGAAGCACTATTTAGTATATAGCTTGCGCTGATGGTTTCTCCGCTAGACAAAGTGTCCATACTGTTATTTTGTACGGTTATGGTTATTTCTTCAGCTTCTGTAAATTCACACTGGCTTACCGGAGCTTCTAACGCCGATGCTTTTACATCATAGGTGTAAATACTGAGATTATCGGTTGTGCTACAACCGTTGATATCAGTTACAGTTACAATATATTCGTAAGATGCAGGATAAGTAATATTAAGGGTATCATTTTCTACTCCATTATTCCACTCATATTTAATAAATCCTGGTTCTGCGATTATCTGAACAGTATCAGGCTGATCGGTATAAATATCATCTCCTAATTCTATGGTTGGATATCCATAAGTAACCCTTGCATCAAATAAAGTATCATTCCTTCTTTTAACATCCATGTTAAAATCAGTAAAAGCTTTAATGTAAAAAGTGTCGATGGCAGAAAGATCAGCTTTTGTATTAAATAAATAGTCTTTTGTTTGATTCGGATATAAATAATTATCAAGCGTTAACGTTTCATTTACTATTGGGTTTTCATTAATCTCATAGGCAAGATCAATTATCGTTCCTGCTAATAGTGTATCTTGACTATAATTTTTAATAGTTACAATTACATTTTCATTGGAACTATGTTCACAATCGTTTTTAGGGAAGATAATATCTAAAATTCCTAAATCAAAGGTTATAATTTGGGTAGAATCTTCAACTATACCACATCCATTTTCATCTTCGACCTGTACAATATAATTTTCAGAATACATCTTTGAAATTTCTATTGATGATGTAGTTTCTCCTGTATTCCATAGATATGAAGCATATCCATGTGTAGCTTCGAGAACAACGGTGTCTGGTTTTGTTGTATATATCGAATCGTAAGCCAGGTTTACCTCTGGATATGGCCATGTTTCAAAGCTATGTTCTAATGTGTCATTTAAATTATTTACATCCATTTTGGCCGAAGGAAATACTTTTATTGAATGCTCCCCAGGATCTCTTGCATCAATGGTTCCAATATCAAAGTATTTTGAACTGTTACCAATAAAATCTTCCGTAAGAGTTATTGTTTTAATTGTCTGGCTATTATCAAACTCATAAATAACTCTAATGGTATCTCCTGAAGAGTATAAATTACCACTGTAATTGGTTATTTCAACATTAAGGGTAGAATCAGATGTAAAGTTGTAATCGCAATTATCGTTGAAACCATTTATTGCACTTATACCAAAATCATAAGTTTGCACATATACTGAGTCTGTATCAGCGCCACAGATATTATCATCCGAAACGGTTACTTTGTACCATCGGCTTATATTATCAGGCGGTGAAATGGTGTCAGTTGTTTCTGTCGTACTCCACAAATAATCAGTGTAACCCGGAGTAGTGCCAATCTTTAACGTATCAGCCTGGGATGAGTATATGGTGTCGTACGCCATATCAATCTCCACATATCCCCAGGTGTTAAAATCTACGGTTGTTGTATCATCACTATGATCCAGGTCTTTTTGATAATCGGTAAATACTTTGAAAGTATAATTACCAGGTGTTGTAAAATCGGCAGGTGTTTCAAATGTAAATCGTACCGTATCACCAGGATCTGTTGTAGTAAGTGTTTCGGTTAAAATGATTGTATCACGTACAATGGGTTCGTTATTAACCTGATATGCCACAGCTAAAGAATCGTCGGCATAAAATTCATTCAGGCTGCTGTTTTTTATCCGTATAGAAATATCTGTTAAAATATTTCTTTCGCACGAATCTGCCAGTTCGGTAAACAGGGCTTCCATGGTTAAATCAATTTCAGAGTTCACCACTTCAACAGAATCTGAAGCTGTACATCCTTCTGCATTGGTTACTGTAACATAGTACCATCCTGCAGCATCAACATATAAAGTATCCTGTGGTGCAATTATGTCAGGGTTTCCTCCGCCAGACCAGTTGTAATCTGTATATCCGGTTCCGGCAACAAGAAACGTATCAACCGGATTATCTCCCATCTGGTCAGGGAAAGGATTGTATCTGGGCATCCCCAAAACACTTACCGTAGTAACCAGCGAATCGTTACTTAAAGTGTCGTTATAAAAATACGAGTCACTTTCCAGTTTGGTGTAGATGATGAAATCATAATCACCGGCATAAGACATGTCAACCGTTGAGTTGAAGGTGAACAACGTTGAATCTTCAACCATTAGATCTTCTGTAAGGGTTAATGTATCTTTTGTGGTGGTGGAATTAAATTTCATCACCAATGGAATGTCTGTACCGGCTTTAACTGCAGTAGGGCCGTAATTTTCTATCCATACTTTTACATGCGTAGTGTCTTCCCATTCACAACGATTGTATGGATAATCCATTGAGCTTACTCCTACATCATAGGGTGCTTCATAGATTTTAATGTCATCAATTCCAAAACCCTCTTCAGTTGTTGCATCATCAGATGCCAGCACAAAACGGAATTTTACCAGGCTTTGGTTGCTAAATTCCGGGGGCAATAATTGCCTGAAGGTTAACCATTCTCCACCGACCGAATCAATTCCGGGTATTCCCAGAGCGCTTATATTTTCTTCGTTATACCAGTTCCAGTAATAATCATGTTTGTTGGGTAGGGGGCTCCAGTTTTCTCCTTCGTCAAAAGTGTACATTACTGTTAGTCCGTCGGTTTGGTCTTCTGAAATTCCAATGCACTTAAATTCAAAAATAATCGAATCGGCTCCGCCAAAGTTAAAGCAAGGGCTTTCAATGTAAGATGATTCGTTGGTAACATAGTCGCCATCAAGGTTCGTAACCCATGCATTGGTTCCTGATGCCGCTGTATCGATTAAAGTACCTGCAGGAGTTCCGTATTCCCAGGAAGAATTGGTTCCTCCGGTCAGATAATACCCGTAATTGGTTTCAAAGTTTTCGCTATAGGGTAAATTATAGGTTGGTGTAATAAAAATTTGTTTATTAATCCGGTCGTTGGAATTATCTTCATCCCCTGCTAAATGAGTGGTGGCATAAATATTATTATACCAGCCGGGAGTAGTTAAATCAACAGGTTTGTCTATAGTATAAATTAATGAATCATCCACGGGTATAGTAGTATAGATCGTATCATAGTAAATAGTTGTACCTCCATCAAATGAAAAACTAATTGGTAAGTCTTCATCCATTGGCTCTCCAGCCAAATTTTTAATTTTTACGGTTACATACTCTTCTTCCGTATGACCACAACCACCCAAAGGTTCAATCCATTCGGTTATTGCAACATCTCTGCCAATATAATTACCTACAATGGTAACATTATCAATATTCCATCCTGAATAATTCCAAAAATCATTGGTTGGGCCAATCGTAAAACGAACGCTTACACTATCTTTTCGACTAATTACATTTTCAACATTATATTTCATCTGGGACCATTCGTTATTAATAGATGTACCGCTACTTTTCCAGAATTTTTCCCAATTATCTGCCTTTTGTGTGTTAATATCAATGGTTGAGGAATCATAAGAGTCCATATTAAACCAACGTTGAAAATATAGATAAGTATCTTTATAATATTTGGCATTAACATAGGGTGAAGTAGCTTTATATGCTCTATCGGTAAGGTTAGATTCATAATCACCTTCTAAATCACCTAGTCCGGAAAGGTCAGTTCCAATTATTTTTTCACCTGAAACAGCATAATCGGGATCTGCTGCCCCCTTTGTATTCCCTCCTTTACCTTGTGGTATACCCCATTCAAATTCTCCGGTAAACTCCCAGCCTTTGTCTGATTCAAAATCGTCGAAAAATATTGATTCGAAGAGGGTGCGCTCTCCTTCAGGAGATTTATCAATTATTGGATAGTAAGAATTATTAATCTTTATATGATTGGCTTTTATTTTGGCATCCAAAACATGTTCATGTTTTTCATGATTAATATCTTTGTCGATATCATAAGTTATCCACACTGAGGATAAACCGGTAGGTAAGCTTCGATTTAAATCAGTAAAAGTAGCTTTCCCATCGACAAAATTAACTCCGCTTTTTAATAAAAACGTGTTAGAAAAAAACTCATCATCAGAGGCATAGAGCTTTACACCATTATTTGCAAGATCGGAATCATCAGTATTTAAAGAGTGAACAACCAATGAATCCAGAACTGCCTGGCCATCATTTCCTTTAACTGTAAATTCCACCTTTAAAATAGGATTGTTTGATGATTCTGTAGCAACAAAATCTGTTGATGCCTGAGCTACATCAACTTTTTCTACATATTTAGGAAGTACTCCTTTTTCTACAATAGCTACACTATCAATACAAACGCCATAGCCGTTATTTGTTTTACCTTCAAATGCAATATAAAATGTGTTGGATAAAACACTATCGGGCAACTGTATAATCCTTTCGGCCCATTCACCTACTTTATTAGTATATTCAGCAATTTTTTTCCACGTGCTATCCACATGTTCTCTGTAAAAAATTCTTAGTTCATCATTCCTCCATTGCTCGAAAGTATATCTTTCATTTTGAGCATGCCAAAAAGCCAATTCGGGTTTAATACCAAATTCAAGATCAATAGGAGGAGTTACCAGCCTTACTCTTTCTCCACTAAAGCTCTCTAGCTGGAACATAGCATTATAAAAACCCTCTTTTGCATAAGGTGGATGGCCTGTTCCGGGAACTCCTGTAGAAGAATAGCCTCCATCCTGATATACCCAATCTTTTGTTGTGCCATATTTTATGTAACTCCAGCCAGCAGGTTTTTCTCCGGATTCAAAATCCTCATAAAGATAATTCTGTGTATAACCTTTGATGCTAAAGCATAAAAGAATAACAAACAATACTATATATTTTATCGAAATAAGTAGTGTTTTCATGGTAAAAGAATTAAGTGACGACAAATAATTTTTAAAAAATAGAACCTTTGGTTACGTTTTGCGTAAAATTTTGACAAACCGCATATTTTTTTACGTAAAACAAATACAATTGTTTATAAATTTCAATATTTATTGATAATTTTATTTAAAATTAAAAATATGAAAAAGCAATTTAAGAAATTTTGTTTATTTATAATAATAACTTTTTTATTTATAAATAGTTCATTCGCACAAACAGATACTTTGTTTTGGTTTTCGGTACCTTATGCTACAAACTTACATAATGCTCCCAGGAATGCAAATATTACTTTAACAGCTACCGATACGGATGATATTACCAATGTAATGATTACACAACCCTACAATCCTGCATTAGATACAATCTATGTTACCATAGATCCTGGAGTTTCATTAACCGAAGATATTTTTTTAGATCAGACAGAAATTGTAAAAATAATGAATAATAATTATGTGCAAAATCCTGTTGATCCAAGCCCGTTTATCAGTAATTCAGCAATTAAAATACAGGCAGACAGAGAAATTACTGCGTATTATGAATATCATCGAACTAGAAACAATCCTGATATTTTTTCATTAAAAGGGGGTAATGCAATGGGTGATGAGTTTTGGATCCCATATCAGGATCGGTGGAATAATCATGAATATGATAATGATCCAGCCTTTAGCCAAATTATTGTGGCAGCAACTAAACCCAATACTGAAATTGAAATAACTTTTCCAAAAAGGTCTTATGATATACTTCCAGCTACTTATACTTTTACTCTTGATGAACCAGGGATGACCCTCTTATTTGTTCCTCGCAAGTTAACAACAGATGGAGATGAACCCAGCAGGTTTGCAGCCGACCGGTTAAGTGGCGTTCATATTACCTCAAACGAGCCCATTGTTGTGACAGTTGGAGACGATTCCGTAGAAAAAGGAGGTTATGATATGATTGGAGATCAGTTAGTACCTGTTAGAAACCTCACTGGGAAAAATACGATTGGGAAAGAGTATATTGTAATGAAGGGTGAAGTGAACAATTCAAATGGAAATGAAAAAGTATATGTATTAACTACAGAGCCTAATACAACTTTATCTTATCAAATAAAAGGTCAAGCCATGGTGAATCCGCCGTTAATTGGTGCTGCTGGTTCACAAACAACAATAGACCTTATGGATGCTGCCGGAGAAGATTATGTTTATATTGTAGCAGATAAACCGGTTTATGTATGGCATGTTTCAGGTTTTGGAACAGAATTGGGCGGAGCTATTGTACCCACCATTGATGGTTGTACAGGTTCTTTGGATGTTAGTTTTGTGAGATCAAAAAATGAGGACTTTTATTTAAATATAATGACCCATGGTGATGCCCTTAATGATTTTGAGATTTCTGAAAATGGGGGTGCGTTTGCTCCTTTTTTAGACGCTTCCCATTTTGAGTATGTTGGGGTGGGTGATTTCTATGTATTAAAGGATGCCAGTAGTTTACAAAACGGACTGGTTGTTGGACAACCCATTAGAATAAGAAATACCAAAAATGTTTTCCACTTGGGAACAATTAATGGAGTTCCTTCTGGGGGTGGTTGTGCTTATGGTTATTTTTCTGATTTTAAAGAGAACAGAGGTACTGCAAATATTATAGAAAGTGGTTCTGATATTATTACAACCTGTTATGGAAATGAAGTTCAATTAAAAGCCTCCGGTGGCTTGACTTATTCATGGACTCCTACCGACTACCTTGATGATCCTACCAGTGCTACACCTAACGCTTTTTTACCGGTTGGTATTCATACTTATGAAGTGAATATTACGAGGCCATGTTTTCCCGATACGCAATTATTTATTTCTATTGAAATTTATGAAAATACAGAGGCATATTTTACAGTGGATGAAAATACAGGCTGTGCTCCGTTTACGATAGAGATTAATAACCTTACACTAAATGCAGATACTTTTTTATTCGATTTTGAAAACGACCGGAATTATGATTATTTTGCAGACACGAATTCGAGTACAACATTTTATCATACTTACCAAAATACTACCAGTACAGATTCAATTTATACCTTACGTTTGCTGGCTTACGATAAAAAGAAAGACTGCCCGGATATTTATGAAAAAGCAATAAGGGTATATCCGGAAATTAATGCAGGCTTTACACCTGATGTTGATATTGGATGTAATCCATTATCGGTTTTCTTTACTGATAACTCTTCCGGCAACCTGGATAAATATAATTGGACCTTTGGAGACGGAGAGTCCTCTAATATAACAGGCGATGTTTCTCATGAATTCAAACATTTTGATGCTACCGATACGGTCGACTTTTTTGTTGAGCTTGTAACAACATCACCCTACTTTTGTCGTGATACTGCAAGAAATACTATTTCTGTTTTCTCTTATTTAGAGAGTGAATTCTCTATTGATGCCAAAGCAGGTTGTTCACCACTTGAAGTTACCTTTACCAATAATTCAGCCGGTGAAGATTCTGTTTCACTCGATTTTGGAGATGGAGATGTATTAAATGGAGCAACCTTTGGTTCAGAAACGCATACTTACACTAATACAGGGAATACAGTACTTAAATTTCCTGTAGAATTACAAGCCTTTAACGATGAAGGTTGTGTGAAAATCTGGTTGGATACGATAACTGTTTACCCCGAAATAACCGCCAATTATGATATTGATATCCCTTCTTATACCGGTTGTAATTCGGAAACTTTTACTTTTACCAACACTTCAAACTACGGAACCCATATTGCCAGTGAATTTTTATGGACATTTGGCGATGGGACAAACTCTAATACAACGGCTGTTAATGTTCCGCATACTTACACCAATAGTTCAAGCGATGACAAAATTTATACCTTTACCCTCAGGGCAGAATCGCAATATGGTTGCTGGGATGATACCACCAATCAGATCCAAATAAACAGGGCTTTTGCCAATTTCACTGTTGATAACGATGAGGGTTGTTCGCCGCTTCCGGTAACCGTAAACAATACTTCGGTTGGAAACCAGATAACAACCTGGGAGTGGCAATTCGATGACGGTTCCCTGGTAGATAATAACCCAACACCGGCTCCCAATCCGCATACTTATACCAATACATCAGGAGCTACTATTACCAGAGACCTTCAACTTACGGTTACAGGTACCAATGGTTGCAGCACATCTAAAACGGTACCTGTGGATGTATTTTCTTCCATTGATGTTGATTTTATACCTGTAAATCCAACAGGCTGCGATTCTATGGTTGTTAATTTCAATTCTACCATAAACCACGGAACGGTTGATCAATACACCTGGGATTTTGGCGACGGAACATCATCCAATGTTGATGATCCAAGTAAAGTTTACAGGAATTTAAGCAGTACCGGCGATGTTCCTTATAATGCCCAGCTTTTAGTGGAAACTGCCGAAGGATGTATCGATACAGAAAGTACAACGGTTACTGTTCATCCATACGTAAATGCTAAATTTACGGTCGATACAGTTGCCGGATGTTCTCCATTAAGTGTAGATCCAATAGCCACTTCTTATCCTGGAATAAATACTTATCGTTGGGATTTTGGTGATGGAACACCGGTTGTAACAGGCCAAAACCCGCCGGCACACACTTATCCGGCTAATACATCCGGTGGAGATGATACGTATACCCTGGAACTTGAAGTTATCGATCCAAGTGGAAACTGTATTGATGTAGCAACAAAAACCATTACAGTGTATTCAGAAGCAATTGCAGATTTTGATCCTAAAAATTCAACAGGATGTAATCCTTATACCATAACATTTGATAATTTATCACCCTTTACAGCTACATCAACCTACAAGTGGGATTTTGATGATGGAGGAGCTACTTCATCAGCATTTGAACCTACTTATACTTTTAACAATACAACCGATGCAACCAAAACATTTGATGTGGAACTTGAAGTAACATCAAACAGAGGTTGTACCGATACCTATAACTCCGATGTAAATGTGAACCGGTATGTAAAAGCTGATTTTGATGTGGATATTACCGAAGATTGTTCTCCGTTAACGGTAACCATTGACAATAATTCCAGAGGAGGTAATTACCGATGGTACTGGAACTCACAAAATGCTTCAGGAGCTGCTGACAGGACATCAACCAGCGATACTGAAACTTTCACACATGATTACATTAACACCACAGGAAGTGATATTACTTTTTATCTGACATTGGTTGCTGAAAATGCCAATGGCTGTACCGATACATTAACACGGGAAATTTTGGTACACTCTTCCATAACAGCCGATTTTAGTTATGTGCAAAACGATGCCTGTAACCCATCTGATGTGGTATTTACCAACGAGTCAACCGGCGGAGGATCGTATACCATGAATTGGAACTTTGGCGATGGCAGTTCATTAACAACATCATCAAGTCCGGTAAACAAAAGGTTTACCAATAACACAACCAACGATAAAACATTTACTGTGGTTATGGCCGCCGAATCGGAAAACGGCTGTACCGATTCGCATACAGATTATATTACAGTTTATTCAAAATTAGTTGCTGATTTTTCAATCGAAGAGAATGAAGGATGCCCTCCATTTACAACAACAATAGAAAATACTTCTGTTGGTAATGCAGCCAATACATACAACTGGGATGTTGATGGGAGTAATGAGTTTACATCTACCGGATTAGCCGATTTTGATCATACTTACGAAAATACAAATACCAGCTTACGCCCTTATCAGGTTCGACTGGTAGCCGAGAATGAACATGGTTGTTCATCAGAATATATAGATACAGTAACTGCATATGAATTTGTGCGGGCACTTTACAGCATGGATACCGATAACGGATGTACTCCGCTGGATATTCAGTTTACTGATTTATCTTCGGTTCCTTCATCAACAAAATATACATGGAATTTTGACGATGGAGCAACATCCGGATCTGCTAATCCGTCGCATAAATTTTATAATTCAAGTCGTACCGATGACAGGACTTTTAAAGTTGATTTAACAGTACAGTCGCCTAATTTCTGTACCGACGATACCAGTGCGGTGGTTACCGTTTATCATCAGCCATTGTCTAAATTCTTTATCGATAATACCTCATCGTGTCCGCCATTGGTTTCTTATATGGAAAATGAATCGGTGGGCGAAGATATGTTCGAGTGGCGTTTTGGCGATGGAACATATAACACTACCGACCAGACATTAACACATACATATCCTAATACACTGGTTGATGTAGTACAAAATTATACACTTGAACTTTGGGTAGGAACCAATGAAGGATGTAAAGACAGTACATCACTGGAGCTGAATGTATTTCCTGATGTTATTGCAGATTTTACATACGATGAGGCAGGTTGCAGCCCGTTTGCATCATCATTTAACAATGAATCAACATCTCCGGCACAATATTTTTACTGGAATTTTGATGATGGTAATACATCCAACCAGGAGAATCCGATACACCGGTTTACAAATACATGGAATACAGACCGTACTTACAATGTATTTTTAAAAGCATCATCGGAATATAATTGCTGGGATACCATTACCAAGCCGGTTATTGTTTATGTTCAGCCCATAGCGGAGTTCGATGTGAATCCTATTGTACTAAAATTCCCGGAAAGCTACGTATCTATTGATAATAAGTCGAACGACGGCCCATTTGATTATTTGTGGGAGTTTGGCGATTTGGAAGAAACCACATCTACAGAAAATGAACCTAATTATTTTGAATATGAACATTGGGGTGAAAAAGATATTACATTAACCATAACAAGCCAAACCAGTGATTGTAATGATACTTTGACAAAATCGGTAACGATCTTACCGCCTGATATTAATGCAGACTTTACAACCAATATTGATGGTGGCTGTTTGGATGATGGATTAGATGTTGAGTTTACAGCAGCAGCATCGGTTTATTCCGAAGTATATAATTATGCGTGGGAATTTGGTGACGGAGAAACAGGTACCGGAGCAGAAATTACTCATACCTACACAGAGCCGGGCACCTATTATGTTAAATTAACGGCAACAGGAGAGGGGGGCGAAGATTACAAATATAAAACCATCAGGGTATATTCCAATCCTGAAGCCAATTTTGAGTTGTTACCAAGCGTTACCATGATTGATGCTGAGACTTTGGAAGCAAGGGTAGAGTTTTATAATCAATCCAGTTGTAACGATACTTCGGGATGCTCTTATTTATGGGATTTTGGCGATGGCAATACATCCATTGCAACCAATGTAACACATCATTATGAAAAACCGCCGGATGATGAAATACCAAAAGAGTTTGATGTAACATTAACGGCTACCAATAGTCAGGGATGTGTTGATTCTCTGTTGAAGGTAGGTGCAGTTAAAGTAATCGGCGAAGGCGAAATAGCATTTCCTAATGCCTTTACACCCAACGAGGATGGAATAAACGATACATTTAAACCGGTAGCTACAGGAGTAATAAAATATGAGTTACTCATTTATAACCGATGGGGTGAACTCATTTTTAAAACCAATGATTTGGATATTGGCTGGGATGGTAAGATCGGAGGACAATATGCTAAATCTGATGTTTATGTGTGGAAAGCAACGGGTAATTTTACCAATGGAAGAGCTTTTGAGCTTGCAGGAGATGTTACCTTAATCAGGTAATTAACAATTAAGTTTTAAATATGATTAGATGCTGTTTATAACTAATATATTGCAAGGTTTGAAAATATTTATAAATTTACAATTAATAAGCGTTGAAAAGCGTTTAAGGATAATTGACCCAACAGAAATGAAAGCTAACAATTGTGAACAGAATAATTTATATATTCTTATTAATCATTTTAACTCAATTTAAAGTTGTAGCACAGGATTCACAATTTTCGCAATTTTACGCCAGCCCTTTGTATCTGGCACCTTCGTTTGCAGGATCAACAGACGGCGACAGGATTGCAGCAAATTACAGGAGTCAGTGGCCGGCTTTAACAAAGGCATTTCAGACCTATGCCCTTTCGTACGATCATTATTTCCCTCACTTAAACAGCGGGGTAGGTTTATTATTGTATCGCGAACAGGCCGGAGCCAGTAATTTGGCAACTACAGATATCGGGCTTGCCTATTCTTATAAATTTCAATTAAGGTCTGGATGGAGAGTAAGTCCGGGGTTAAGTTTCTTCTATACCCAACGGAGCCTTGATTTTAATGATTTACTTTTTGGAGATGATCTAGAAACTCCCGACACAGATGGAACATCCGAAATTCCAATATTAGAAAATAAATCTGATATTGATGCATCATTTTCAGTATTAGCTTTTAATAAGAATTACTGGTTGGGATTTACCTGGGACAGGATGTTAAAACCCAACCGCTCGCTTACCGGAGGCATTAGCCAGGACCCTTTTAAATTTTCAATTTACGGAGGAACCAAATTTACCATATTCGACCGTTACAACTGGTCGAGCGGTCAAAGTTTATCTCCATCGTTTCTATTTAAAATGCAGGATCAATACAGTCAACTCGATTTAGGATTGTACTGGTACCAAATGCCACTTGTAATCGGAATTTGGTATCGTGGAATACCAGTTTTTAAAGAATTAACAAGTAATGATGCATTAGCATTTTTGGTAGGTTTTAAAATTGATCAGTTTAATATTGGTTACAGCTATGATTTAACAATTTCAAAACTGGTAGGTTTTACCGGCGGATCACATGAGATTTCTGTTATATTCCAGTTTAATCAGGGCGTTACTCAACGCGAAAAGCAAAAAATGATTCCTTGTCCCAGCATTTAATCAAAGTACAGTACAGCATACATTTATAAGTGAGGGTTTCGCTTTGAGCGAAGCCCTCACTCTTTCAAAACCCTTTTACCGGCTTGAAGCCGGTGATCCCACAGCAATATTCTTTCATGCTGCGGAAAATACAACTGCAAACTATAAATTACTATCCGTTTTTTTATTTCCTTTTGTTACCGTCAGCTAAAGCAGACGGTAATAATAAGTACGGTATATATTTTTGTATGCTGAATAAGTGTCTGTTGTACTTTTGATTGGCTGCCATTGAAAATTAGAAAATTGCCCCGGGTTTCAACCCGGGGATAAAAATGCATCCTGCAAAAACCGCAGCAAGCAGTAATGTTAATTATCTGCAATATCCTTTCATGCTGCGGAAAATACAACTGATAACTAATAAATTACTATTCGTTTTTTGAGTGTATAAGTGGGTGCTTTAAGCCGCCATGCCGATCCAGGGGGCCAGGCGGTTTTAAACTACGAAATTGGAACAATATCAAGACTAAACGTAGCTAAATCCACAGATAGCATTTTTCCCAACAATAACGCATCATAATCACCCAACAAATAGCTAATACCCTGCGCAACTTGCAGAGATGCCAGACTAGTTACAACATGGGGCATGATTTCTTTTACGGCTTTGGCATCAAACGCCTCCGGGTCCAATGGGAAAAGTGTTTTCAGCGAAGGTGTTTTGCCTGGCACAATGGTTGTTATCTGCCCAAAATACCTGCTTACTCCTGCATGTACCAGAGCTATTTTCCGGTTATAGGTCAGGTCGCTGAGAATGTACCTGCCCGTAAAGTTATCAAGACAGTCAAAAACCAAATCAACATTCGGGATTTGTGTATCACTTGTGATTTTTTCAAAGTGAGAAACAATTCTTATATTTGGATTTATTTCCTCCAACCGGCTGGCTGCAACATTGCATTTTTGCTGTCCCAAATGCCCGGGAGTGTATAAAATCTGGCGATTTAAATCCGGAGCATCAATTGTTGCATAATCATAAAAATGAATGGTGCCGATTCCTGTACGTGCAAGCAAATCTAATACTGTGCAGCCCAAACCGCCTGCTCCTGCAACTAATACAGCAGAATTGGTGATTTTATCAAACATTTTTTCGCCTAACAATTCGGCATGTCTTACATATCTTTCCATCATCTGGCACCGGTATTTATTATGAATATTAAAATCCTATGATCAATTGGCTTAGCCGCCACCATTTGGCGGAAAAACCGAAACAATGGAACCATCCGGAACCGGAGTTTCCAATTTTTGCGCATGCAATACATTTTTCCCATCAATAAGCAACATGGTACCAACCATAATTTTGCCATCATCAATTAGCTCAGGCAGTATGTCTTCGCCCACCATATATGAAACTTTTTCCAAAAGCTCCAGCATTGTGAGTTGTTTGTCTGTTTCGACAAAAACATCTGCGATGCCCAGTTTTAATCTCAGTGAGGCATATAATTTTACGTGAATTTTCATCATAGCGGTTTATTCATTTCGTATTGAAAACAAACGGATGAAACATCCATGCACAAAAGTTCACAAAAATGGAATGAATATAGCATGGATGTTACACGAGACCAATTAATTAACTAAAATACTCTCGTGAATGTATTCAAATATAGAATTGTTAATAGATCAGAATCAGCGATTCTTAATTATAAAAAAAGAAAGAAACTGTCCAAAAAGTATTAAAAAATTGTAAACTGATTATTTTTTTACTTCGCGAAACTTTGTGTCTTCTTCGTGAAGCTCTGTGTAACAATGTTTTGTAATTTTACCACAAAGTCACTCAAAGGAATCACAAAGTACCACAAATGCTTTTTGGACAGTTTCAAAATTAACCTGATAATTTTAGAGGCCTAATTCACTTAGTTTTTCGCTAGTTGGTACACCATCAGTGCTCCAACCTCTTAGTTTGTAATAATCGGGCAATAATTCACCTAAACGATGAACCTGACCTTTATTCGGCCCAACCGGAATCGGGTCTTCAAGTAAACGTTTTGGCAGTGTATCATCAGCACTGGTAAGTCCGGCAGCCAGATTAAACTGACGTTCCATGTTCCAGATGCGCTCGCCGGTAAGCATCAGTTCATCTACACTATAATTAAATCCGGTAGCTTTATTTACCATATCTGCATAATCCGGTGCACCAAGTGCAAATGAAGTGAACAAACATAAGCCAAGTGAATCAATTACAGCTGTAAGGTCCTGGAATATCTTTACCCATTGCGGTTTGCCTTCAATCGCCTGGGGGTCTATTTTTTCCGGAGCTCCCAAAATTTCGGGCGAAATCAGATATGCCCTCACATGGCAGCCGCCTCTGTTGCTTGTTGCATAAGCCAAACCCTGTCCCTGCGCGCCTCGTGGGTCGTAAGCCGGAATTTCCTGTTTTTTCACAGACATGGATAGCTCAGCGTGGCCATAACTTTCGGCCAATCGGAAAGAACCCCATGCTAGTTTTTTGCCAATACCTTCAGCTTTAGCCATTTTATTCAAATAGAAAAGCAATGCTTCTGCGCTTCCAAATTTAAGTTCGGGTCCTTTTTCCAACTCCTCTTTTTTAATGAAACCACTTTCATACAATTCCATAGCAGTAGCTATTGTTACACCTGCCGAAATGGGATCTAATCCGTGCTCGTTGCACAAAAAGTTGGCCTGCGATATGGCATTGAGATCTTTGATACCACAAAGTGCGCCAAATGCCCAACCTGGCTCATATTCCGGGCCTTCGCCTTTCTTTCCTTGTGGCAATTCTACCATACGTCCGCAAGCAATGGGACAGGCATAACACGCCACATTTTTAATCAAATAACCTTTTTCAACCAACGCCTCTCCCGATACCTGATCTGTGTCTGCATACTGGGCTTCCTTAAAATTGTATGCTGGATATAAACCATTACTATTGATAATATTATCGAGAACTTTCGTGCCAAGGAGGGGTAATCCTTCACCCGTAATTCCGTTTTCTTTCAGCATTTTATTTCTTTTTTTCACCGCAGCGCTAAAAGCCTCTTTATCATCAATCAGTGTTTTGTGTTTTCCGGTAACAATTATAGCTTTCAGGTTTTTGCTACCCATAACTGCACCAACCCCCGAACGTCCGGCAGCCCTGTGTTTATCATTCATTACGGCAGCAATATTCGATAATTTTTCGCCTGCAAGGCCAATACATGCAACCTTAGCAGTTTTATCGCCTATTTCGTCAACCAGCATATCAGTGGTTTCGTGTGCATCTTTTCCCCAAATATGCGCTGCATCGCGTAATTCGGCTTTTTTATCATTAATGTAAAGATAACTTGGCTTTTCGGCCTTCCCCTCAAAAATTACAACATCGTTTCCGGTACTTTTTAATTTTTGTCCAAAAAAACCACCAGAGTTGCTGGAAGCTATTGTGCCCGTGAGTGGCGATTTGGTAACAACCATATAGCGTCCGCCTGTTGGAGCTGTTGTAGCTGTAAGCGCTCCCGTAGCAAAAATCAGTTTATTTTTTGCAGATAGCGCTTCAACTGTTGGCGAAACCTCGTCCATAAACAGTTTGGTAGCCAGACCGCGTCCTCCAATAAATTTTCGGGCAAGCTCTTTGGATAATTTTTCTTGCTTTATCTCTTTTGTGGCAAGATTAACTCTTAGAATCGTTCCGTGATGTGACATATATGAATTTTTTTTTAGGTTTATAATGTATCAATATAGTTAATATAAATACATTTGTCAATATGCATATTGTTACATATCCAAAATATTAGGTACTTCCTGAAATAAAATCTGATAAAATGCTCATTTCGGAGCGTTAAGCAGTTAGGTGACGTTCTTAATTTAAACCAATTCTAATTTGTGATATTGAATGTAATTTTTAAAAGGCTATACCAAACTTCACATTTATATATCATAGTAAGTGAGGGTTTCGCTTTGAGCGAAACCCTCACTCTTTCAAAAACCTTTTACCGGCTTGAAGCCGGTGATCCCATAGCAATACCCTTCATGCTGCGGAAAATACAACTGCCAACTAGTAAATCACTATTCGATTTTTTGTAACTGGATAAATGAATAACCCGCCAAGCCGCTTCAAGCTGCTGGGCGATAGAAACACAAGTTACCGGCTGGAAGCCGGTGATCCTGTAACCTCTGCCAGGGATTAAGTAGAGCAGACATTTCTGTCTGCTGAAATGGTTGCCCCGGGTTTCAACCCGGGGATAAAGAATTCTTTTGCAAAAACCGCAGCAAGCAACAATGTTATTTACCTGCAACGGTTTTTCATGCTGCGGAAAGTAGTAATCCGCCAAGCCGCACCAAGCGGCTGGGCGGATAGGACCAAAACTTAGTCACCGGCTGGAAGCCGGCGATCCAAGGAAGCCCTCACTTTTTCTGGAACTGCAGTTAATAATCCTTCAGGCCACTCCAAGCGGCCAGGCGGATTGTAAAATTGTTAAAAAAAGTTAAGAATGCGTATTCAAAGGATGCTTCTATAAAAAATCGTAAATAAAATTTTTTGCTTGAATGATATTCGTTTATATTTGCTTTTTTAAAATGAATTATAAAAAATAAAAACCTTAATCATGAAAAAAGTATCACTTTGGTTAAATATTATTTTAATTGTTGCTGTAGCCGGTATTTATGTATTGTATTTTACAGGTGAAGGAAAAGAAAGCTTGACACAGGAGACAGGAGCAAAAGAACAAGTTGAAGGACAAACGATTGATCGCGGTTACTCCATTGCATATGTTAATATCGATACCTTAATGTCAGAATATCAGTTTTTTATTGATGAAAGAGACAAGTTAACCGAAAAAATGGGTGAGTCGGAAGCTGAGCTTCAAATAAAATCCCGTGATTTTGAACGTGAAGTTCGTAATTTCCAGGATCAGGTAAACAAAGGCCTGATTACACGAACAAAGGCACAGATGTTGCAACAAGAGCTTGCACAAAAAGAGCAGCAGTTATATGCTACACGGGATAACATTGCTCAACAACTGTCAGAAGAGGAACAAGTGATGTTACGGAAGGGACTGGACCGGATCATGAAATTTCTTGAAGAGTACAATAAAGAGCACAATTACAGGTTTATATTGAGCAAAACTTTTGGCAGCCAGGTATTGTATGCCGATAACAGCCTTAATATTACACGTGATGTTCTTAACGGGCTTAACGAGCAATACCAAAAGGATAATAAAACGAAATAATTCTTAGAACTAAAAAATGAGCTTTGCTGATTTTTACTTTAAAAGACAAAAGAGTTTTGAAGTAAAAATCAATGAGCCTGTTACAGAGAAACTAAAGTATACTATTGTTATTCCTTGTTTTGATGAGGATAACATAACTAAAACATTAAATTCCATTTGGGATTGCCAACGCCCAAAATCAGCTGTTGAAGTTATTATTGTAATTAATGATTCTGAAACAACAGATGAACGGATAAAAAGACAAAACAGAAAAACATATTTTAAAGTGCAGGATTGGATAAAATTTCATACTGATCCTGCACTTCGTTTTTTTGTATTTTTGGAAAACGATATTCCTTCTAAAATTTCCGGAGCTGGTTATGCTCGCAAATTAGGAATGGACCAGGCTTTATATCGTTTTAATCAAAAATCACAAGAGAATGGTGTTATTTTTTCGCTGGATGCAGATGCAACCGTTAAATCCAATTATTTAAGAGAGATTGAAAATCATTTCGATCAAAATCCTAAGACCACTGTAGCTACCATTTATTTCGAACATCCTGTTAATGGAAATCATTACGCTATTGAAATTTATCATGCCATAGCCATTTATGAGCTGTATTTACGGTATTATAAATGGGCTTTCCATTTTATCAATTTCCCTTATTCGTATTATACTGTTGGATCGTGCTTTGTGGTAGCAGCAAAAGCATATGCTAAACAAGGAGGGATGAACAGCAAACAAGCGGGCGAAGATTTTTATTTTTTACACAAAGTTTTCCCTTTGGGTTATAGTTATGAAATTAATACAACCTGTGTGTATCCTTCGCCACGGATATCAAACAGGGTTCCCTTTGGTACAGGGCCAATGATCGATTCGATTGTTAAGTCCGGGAATGAAGATTTGTTAACTTATAATTTTGAATGTTTTAAAGATTTAAAAGCCTTTTTACAAATTATTGATCAGTTGTATAACATTACTTCTGTAGAGTTAAATGAGTTAATGTATCATTTGCCTTTATCCGTTGTTGATTTTTTATCCGATAACGATATTTTTGCAGCGATCGAAGAAATTAATCAAAACTGTACCAGTTTAAAATCTTTTAAAAAGAGATTTTTTAACTGGTTTAATGCTTTTAAAGTATTAAAATATTTAAATGCAACTACGGAAAAATATTACTCCAAAACAGATTTATTGCCAGAAGTAGAAAAACTGGCTAAAAGTTTAAAACTGTCCATTCCGGAACAAAATAATCATAAATCCTGGTTAGAGTTATTCAGAAATATAGAGCGGAGGGTTTAGTTTTCTTCAACCACAACAAATATATCTTCCTTTGGTTTCTTCATGAAGTACTGTTCGCGGGCAAACTTTTCAAGGTTTTTGTTGTTGGTTTTTAGTTGCTCCAGGCGTTTAGCGTCAGCATCAATTCTTTCATTAAAATATTTTTTATCTTTTTTCAGTTGATTGTTTTGATTAATATCTTTAATCCTGTCAACTAGATTATTGCGGTCGAAAAAGAGCAGCCAGATTAAAAAAATAAGCAAAGTCATGATATACTTATTTTTGATAAATGGCAAAATCGTTTTCCAGATTTTTAATGCGGTATTCATGACAGAGTCCTGCTTTTTTTACAATATTAATAGAATTTAGGCATCATATCAAAGAAAATCAGTATAAAAAATGAATATTTATCAACCTCCGGTAACTAAATGAAGTACAGTTACATCGTCACCATCTTTTACAATGGTATCTCCGTAAGCTTCTTTTCTTATAAGTTTGCCGTTAATTTTTACAATTAATAATTTGTAAGAAAAGTTACTTAATTCAAGTAATTCGCTTATGGTCAGTTCATTCTTCTCAAAAGTCTCTTCTTTATTATTTAGCGTAATTTTCATAATTAACCTTTATTTAATAAAATTTCCAAAACAGTATTTGCCTGCATATTTGCCACTATCCCTACTCTTGGTGCTAATGGCGGGTTATTATCTGCTATCTCAGATGCTTCATCGCCGCAAATATATAAATTTTCAGATTGCCTGAATTTTATTTCATTGCTTTTTCCCCAACCGGCCATTCCCGAACCAATAATCAAAGGTTTTTCAGGAAATTTAATAATACAGGTTTCAATAATCATCTGTTTCATTTCAGCCAAATCAAAAGCTTCTACAATGATGTCACAATTCTTATAAATCCTAACAATATTGTATTCATTTAGTTTAATATCATTAGCATTAACCTGTACCTCAGGATTAATTCTTTCAATATTGTTTTTTAAGGCTGTTACTTTTTTTTCCCCCAGTTGGTCTCTAAAAAAATACTGGCGATTAAGATTTGTTTCGTTCACTACATCAAAATCTGCAATGATCAATTTTCCTATGCCAACCCTGGCTAATGCCACAGCACAGTTTGACCCTAAACCTCCGGCTCCGGCAATTCCGACAGTATAATTTTTTAAGGTTGATTTAATTTCTTCAAAAGTCATGTTTTATGGTTTTAAAAACACTTTATTCATAAAAGGTAAAAACTGTTTCGTTCCACCGTCATTTTCTATGATTTTTAATGTAATGGTATCGTTTGGTTCAAAAATAGAACCAAATAGTAATTTTATGTTTCGATAACGAAACATGTCATCATGTAAAATGGTTGATGGGCCTAAAGTATAGATGTCGCATTCTTTTTTGGATGCATTAACTAATTCGGTAAAAGTATTGTTAAAAATCGTTGTTGATGAAATAATTATAGCATCAGCTTTTGAAATTTCTTCCAGTTGTTGCTGCATCGGTGTTAGCTTTTTATCTTCAACCGCTTTGTCGAAAATGGTTAAAACGATGTTTTCCTGCTCAAATTTTTCTACCAATGATTTAAAATAACCAATCATAACTATTTCAGAATATTTTTGAAAATCAATTTTATCAAAAATATCAATGGTATGATCATATTGATTTTGGTAATTAAAAGCAGCATTAAAATATGCATTGAGTACAATTCTATGCTGTATGTTTTGTAAATCAGGAAATCTTAAATCCTGAAGCCCTATATTAACGTAATTACCAAGAGTAGCGCATACGCCAATATGCCCATTTTTTAATAATACTGCAACATACTTTTCGCCACAAATAATTTGTTTAATTTCTTTGTTGTTAACTCCGTATTTTTCGAAAAAGTATAAAAGAGGTTCTTGCATTGTAATTATTTTAGCTGACAAATTTATAATATATTCATTTTTATGCAATATTATTTTCAAACAATGAGATAAGTTACAGTTTGTCAGCAGGATAGAGGTGTCAGTTTGTAAAAATCGATATGCAATTTGCAACATATTGATTTAAGTCATTTTATACTTCGTTTGCACGGCATATTTTTATACTTTTGAAAAGCAAAAAAAAGCAAACAAATTAAATAGAAATAAACTTAAAGGAGAATCAAATATGGATATAAAAAAATTAAGGGCAGCTCAGAAAAAGCTAAAAGAATTTAAGTATGAGCTTCGTCCGTTAGAAAGAGGTTATGCAAACCGAATTCTATATATGAATGTTGGAAGCAACGAGATTAAAGAAAAGCCTGTTTCCGAAGAAATGAAAGAAAAATTCATTGGAGGGAAAGGTTTTGGATTACGTTTATTGTGGGATGCAACTAAACCCGATACCAAATGGGATGATCCTGAAAATGAAATTATTATTAGCCCGGGCCCGGTGGCAGGGATTACTCAATATTCAGGTGCAGGAAAATCGCTCTTAGTTTCTATATCGCCACAAACCGATTCGGTAATGGACTCTAACGTAGGTGGTTTTTTTGGTCCTTTCTTGAAATTTTCAGGTTATGATGCATTAGAACTTCAGGGAAAAGCTGATAAAGATGTTATCATTTATATTGATGGAACAAAAGGAACTGTTGAGGTTTTGGATGATCCAGGTTTTTCGACCGACTCACATATACTTGCCGAAGAATTAACGGAGGCTTTTGCCGAAAACGAAAAAGATTACAAAAATATCGGTATCGTATCAACCGGTGCAGCAGCTGAAAATTCATTAATCGGAATGCTTAATTTTACCTTTTACGATCCGAAACGTAAAAAAGTCAGGTTTAAACAAGCTGGTCGGGGAGGTTTAGGTACCGTTATGCGCGATAAAAATATCAAAGCCATTGTTGCCAGAATCGAAGGTGTTAAAGGAGACCTTAACCATGTTGCCGATTTAGATAAAATAAAAGAGCGTGGCCGTAAATTCCAGCGTGAGATGCGCGAACTAGATAATGATCAATGTCAAATGCGTAAAAAAGGTACAGCCAATATTATTAACGTAATGAATGATTATGATTTATTACCTACGCATAATTTTAAATATGGCAGCTCCGAAGATGGATTAAAAATCCATAGTGATATATTCCGTGATAAATATTTTACTCAAAATGTTCCTGATGGTTGCTGGATTGGTTGCGCTATGAGTTGTGCCAAGGCAGTTGATGATTTTGAACTAAAAACAGGGCCTTACAAAGGACAAAAAGTTATTGTTGACGGGCCAGAATATGAGAATGCTGCCGGTTTAGGTTCAAATCTTGGTATCTTTTCTCCTGAAGCTATTATCGAAGCAAACTTCTATTGCGACACTTACGGTATTTGTACCATTACATGGGGTACAATAGCAGCATTTATCATGGAATGTTACGAAGAAGGTATTTTGAATAAAGAACGAACAGGTGGATTAGAATTAAACTTCGGTAATTTCGAAGCCATAATGGAATTAATGCATCAGTTAGCCCGCGGCGAAGGATTTGGGCTTGTTGCCGGAATGGGTGTTCGTAAAATGAAAGAGAAATTTGTGGAAGAATATGGAGGCGACGAGAAATTCCTTAACGATATAGGAATGGAAAATAAAGGCCTTGAATACTCACAATACGTTTCTAAAGAATCTTTAGCTCAGCAAGGCGGTTATGCAATGACTAACAAAGGGCCACAGCACGATGAGGCATGGCTTATTTTTATGGATATGGTAAACAACCAAATCCCTACTTTCGAAGATAAAGCCGATGCATTGCATTATATGCCAATGTTCAGAACCTGGTTCGGATTACAGGGTCTTTGTAAGCTTTGCTGGAATGATGTTGTTCCCGAAAGTAATGCCGAAGCAGATGAGCCTCATAAAATCCCTGAGCATGTTGATAATTATGTAGCTATTTACGAAGGCGTAACCGGAAAACCTTTCGATAAAGATGAGTTGATTCGTCAAAGTGAAAGAGTTTATAACTTCCAGCGTATCTTTAATATCCGCAGAGGTTATGGCTTACGTAAACACGATGCTCAACCTTACCGTGCTGCAGGCCCGGTTTCTGCTGAAGAGTACGAATCAAGAGCCGAGCGTTACGACAAACAAATGAAAGAGCTTATTGGCGTTGAACCTGAGGGTAAATCTACCGAAGAAAAAATGGCAATTACCCGAAAATACAGAGAAGATCGATACGAACAATTATTGGATGCTGTTTATGAGCGTCGTGGTTGGACTAAAAATGGAGTACCTAAAATTGAGCATCTTAAAGAATTAGGTATGGACCTTCCTGAATTGATTGAAGTAATTAAAGATATGCAATAGTCTTTATTGATTATAACTTAATTATTAGGCTGATTCCCTGATTTTTGGGAATCAGCTTTTTTTATCTGCCATTAAACCGTCTTATATTGTGCGTGTCAAAAAGCAAGTAATAGCGTTTTGTTTAATAACTGTACATCAAATTTGGCGGTTAAACAAAATAGTAAAATACCAACAATATGGTATTGGATGGTAAAGTCATATATTCTATTTTTGTCGCAGACAATGAAAAGAAAAATCTCACATATTAAACCCGTTGTTTTTTCCTTCCTGTTTCTAGTGATCATGGGAGGAATTATTTTCAATGCGGCCTTTTTCCTGCATACCCATCGAATAGCTGATGGTAAAATCATTGTTCATGCACATCCCTTTAATAAAAACAGCGAAAAAAAATTACCGGATACTCAACATCAGCACAATAAAATTGAGTTGCAGGTTATACAAAGCCTTGTTTTTTTTATAAATGCTGATGAAATTAAGGAAAATTTTAATCCCGGTTACTTTCTAATTGCAAAATATAATATACCAAAATGTTATTATAAGCCTTCGCACTTAAATAATTCCATAAATAACAGGGCTCCTCCTTCAATTATTTAACCCATTTTAATCTTATTTTAAAAGGTTAATTATCAAAACTTTACAGATAGTCAAAAGCATTGTGATAACAAAGAAATGTTTTGCTTAACAATGTTCTGAATGCCTAAATAAAACAACCAAATTTTAATTAATAATAACAACCATCTTAATAATGAGAACAATATATCAATCAATACCAGCTATTATAATACTAACTTTTTTATCATTTTTTTCTTATGCTCAACGTACAGATGCTAACATAATAGGTCATGTTGTTGATACCGATGGCGAACACATTCCGTTTGCAACGATCATACTAAAAAATACTACCATTGGAACATCCACCGATGAAACAGGCCACTTTCAGCTTATTAATATGCCTGTAGGAAAGTATACCGTAAAGGCATCATCAATTGGCTATAAAGATGTAGAAAAAGAAGTTGAATTAACCGAGGGAACTACGGTTGAACTGAAATTCATATTACAAAAAGATGTGCTTGGGCTGGAACAGGTAGTTGTAACTGCCGACCGTAACGAAAAAAGGCGAAAAGATGCTTCTGTTATTGTAAATACTATAACTCCCAAAATTTTTAATGTTGCACAAACTGTTACATTAAGTGATGGGTTGAACTTTTCTCCAGGGTTAAGAATGGAAAATAATTGCCAGAATTGCGGATTTACTCAAGTAAGGATGAATGGAATGGAAGGTCCCTATTCTCAGATATTAATCAATAACCGGCCAATTTTTAGTGGACTGGCAGGTGTTTATGGTTTAGAGCTTATTCCTTCATCCATAGTTGAAAGAATTGAGGTAGTTCGTGGCGGGGGTTCTGCTTTATATGGAAGTAATGCCATTGCCGGAACCATCAATTTGATTCTAAAAGATCCGGTGAATAACTCTTACGAAGCTTCAGCTCAATCCGGGTATACAGGTGTGGGCTTAAGTGGGGCAGGAAGGCCGGCATTGGATTATAGTGTAAATTTAAATACTTCGTTGGTATCATCTGATGGAAAAACCGGAATGACACTTTATGGTTTTCATCGCGATAAAGAACATTACGATGCCAATGATGATGGATTTTCTGAGTTAGCTGAATTAAATAATATTACACTAGGCACCAGGGTGTTTCACCGGTTGGGTTATAAAAATAAGTTATATGTTGATTTCTTTACCATCAATGAAACACGAAGAGGTGGAGATGAGTTCGGAAAACCTTACCATGAAGCACAAATTGCTGAAGCAGTTGAACATCAAATAACTTCTGGAGCGATAACGTTTGATCAGTTTTTGAGAGATGAAGATAAACTTTCCCTATTTGTGTCGGGGCAATTGGTAGACCGGGGTTCTTATTATGGAGCTGAATATTCGTTGAAAGATTATGGACATACCAGAGGATTTACATATAATGTAGGAACGCAATACGATGCCAGGTTCGAGAACTCGAGCTTAATATCAGGAATTGAATTCCGCGGAGAAACGCTGAATGATCAAAAACTGGGTTATGCAGATTATGAAAATGCAGAAATAATTGAAGATGAATTGGTTATTCCTCATACAGATAATACAATTGTTGCCGATCAATTCTCTAATATTTACGGAGTATTTACTCAATACGAACGTAGTTTTGGTAAGTTTAGTGCTTCTGTTGGTGCTCGTTTTGATCATTATGCAATTGAAAACGAAGTTGATGGTACTTCTACTTCAGGCAATGTTTTAAGCCCAAGGCTTACACTGAAATATGATTTCTTCGATTATCTGCAGGCTCGTGCCAGCTATGCAAAAGGATACCGGGCACCGCAAATTTTTGATGAAGACTTGCACATTGAAACTTCCGGTTCAAGAAAAGTCCTGCATGTTAATGATCCGGATTTGGTTCAAGAAACCAGCCATAGTTATATGGGCTCAATCGATTTTAATAAAATGATTGGAACAATAAATGTTGGCTTTTTAGTTGAAGGGTTTTATACCCAACTTAACGATGCTTTTGTACAAGATTATGGCTCTCCTGACGAAAATGGAGTGGTAACTTACACCCGGGTTAATGCCGAAGGCGGTGCAATTGTTAAAGGCCTTAATATGGAATTAAATGTTATTCCTTCTGTTGATTTTTCTTTAAGTGCTGGTTACACCTACCAGAAGAGTATGTACGAAGATGTGCATGAGTTTGATAAAAGAGCTTTCTTCCGAACACCCGATCAATATGGTTATGCTGCCATTGACTGGGATTTTATCAAAGGCTTTTGCCTTACCGCAACGGGTAACTATACAGGCAGTATGTTAGTGCCTTATTTTGGGCCAACCATAGCAGAACCTGAAGATGGAGAGTTAAGAGAATCTGATCCGTTTTTAGATATGGGTGCAAAATTAAGTTATCAGTATCGCTTAAACGGGGCAAGCATGCAAATTTTTGTAGGGATAAAAAATATGTTTAATTCGTACCAAAGTGATTTTGATGCAGGTATTGATCGTGATCCAGGTTATATTTACGGGCCTGGGCAGCCCAGGACCATTTATTTTGGATTTAAAATAGGTAATTTACTGTAATAATAATTATTAAACATAAAGCCGGCTGCAAAGAAACGATGGCCGGCTTTTTAATATCTTATTTATTATTATATAACTCATTATAAACAACTTCTAAATTAACAGGGAATTGATTCCCCGAATCGCGTAAATTAAATTCAGAAAAGTCAATTTTTTCTTTAATTTCATCCAAAGAAAACCCAGCTTCTTGTAATGCTTCTATTTTATATTTTAGTTGGCGAAAATAACCGGCTTGTGTTTTAAATATTTCTTTATCGGTAATTTCTCCATGCCCGGGAACTACCGTTTTAATGTTTTCAATATATAAGTCATCAAGTGTACTTATCCAGTTATTAATATTGGCTCCATGGTCGGTTATAACATAAGGCACACTGCCGTTAAAAATTAAATCTCCGGTGTGGATTACATTGTGATTGGAAAATTTTACAACAATATTGTCGTTTGTATGCGTTGGCCCGGGATATTCGAGCGTTATTCGTTCATTTTTGATTTTTAATTTATAAATATCAGAAAATGTAATAT
The DNA here is from genome assembly GCA_964606845.1 of uncultured Bacteroidales bacterium. Classification (GTDB taxonomy): domain Bacteria; phylum Bacteroidota; class Bacteroidia; order Bacteroidales; family UBA12077; genus UBA12077. Next base: position 1,301 of record CAZSIC010000036.1, on the reverse strand, counting down.
CCGGATAACGGATTTTTACCTTTTTTAAATCTTCCAAAAAAGCATTGTAACGATCATGTTGTTGTTTTATTTTTTTTAGCTCTTCTGTATTTTCGGGATCGATCGCATCCATTTTTGATTTTAGTTCTTCAAGATAATCAGGAATTGTTCTTTCGACAGTATTTTTTAATGCCGGTTCGGCAAAATTTTTAATATTAGCAACAATATTTTCATGGGCTATAATTTTAATGTCTTCAGAAAATTCCGATGCTCCCATAATATGGTCGCGGTGAGAGTGGGTGTAAATTAAATATTTTACAGGCCGGTCTGTTTTTGATTTTATGGCTTTTATGATTTCCTGCGCATTCGAAGGACTCGTACCTGCATCTACTACAACAACGCCTTTCCGGGTTACTAAAAATACAATGTTCCCGCCCGATGGATTTGTGATGGCATACAGATTATAAGAAATTTCAACTGGAGTAACTTCCTGCTGCCCAAAGCTTGGGCTAATGTTGATTAAGAATAGCAGTAAAATAATAACAATAACTTTCATGGCAATATTTTAAAAATTATGTAAAAAAATGTTTTGTTTATCAATCAATAATGGATGTGAAAAGGAACTTTCCTGTGCTTCAAAGTTTTACTGGGACGAACTAAATCATTTAATTGTTGATTATTTAAAAAGTAAGACCATCGCTGATTTGGTGTCTAAACATGATGAGTTAAATCCGTAATGTTTAGGTTGAAATAATTAATTCGTCCAAACTCCGCTTTGGAACATGATGCACTTGCTTTTCGTCCCTATAGTATTTTATATCTCCATTTTTCACCTCTTCAATCACTACTTTCTCTTTAGGTTTGCCAAGAGCAATCACCAATAACACTTCAAAATGATTTTCTATATTCAATAGCTGTTTTAATTTTTCTCTTTGTATGGAAGCAAAAATACATCCACCCAGTTCTTTATCTACAGCACCTAATAGCATACTTTGTGCAGCAATGCCATGATCGCAAAAATAGTTTTTGGTAAGGCTTGTATCGCCTAAAATAACAATGTAACCCGATGGCTTTTCACCCTCCTCAGGTCCATCCCAGTCTTTTAAATATCCTGCCCAGGCTAATGTGGAAAAAACTTTCTGGTTTGTTTCTTCATCGGCCGATAAAAAATATTTTAGTGGTTGTAAATTCCTTCCTGATGCCGATAAACGGGCCAGGTTAACCAGCTCTTTCAGTTCTTCTACTGCAATTTTATGTTCCTCATAAAATCGGCGGTAGCTTCGATTTTTTAATATTAAGTCTTTAAGCATAATTTATTTTTT
>CAZSIC010000035.1:0-30532 GCA_964606845.1 uncultured Bacteroidales bacterium | reverse complement strand
AATATATTGCGGGGTGGAGCAGTTGGTAGCTCGTTGGGCTCATAACCCAAAGGTCGTAAGTTCGAGTCTTACCCCCGCTACTATCAACGCCTGATACAATTTGTGTCAGGCGTTTTTTATTGTATAAAGAAAATAAACAGGTTTAAAAAAAATAATTTAAAATTTAATCTCCAGTGCCATCAAATAGCTAATTTGGTTAGGACTAAAATTATTATCGGTAATAAAAAGGATATGTTTTCCGGTATGGGCTATTGTCATTCCTTCAAAGTTATAACTTTGGTTGTGGGAAAATTGATTTTCAATCGCACCAAAATCTATTAACACTTCGGGCATCAAAAATTTAGTGTTTTCAGGTAATTTTTTTTCAAAATTTAAGATATTATCTGCACTTTTTATATTTACTATATTGATGGTTACTATAGACCGGTTATTGGTCCATGCACGTTCCATTACCAGCAATATGGAATCATTTAATGCTAAAAGTTCACTTACACCATTATCGCTCGATGGATTAACTAACGGATAACCAAATTCATTGATTATTTTATCACTTTTAATGTCATATTCAAAAATACTGATATAAGTTTCAAGGGTTGGATTATGTTTTTTTCGTTTATCTTTTTTTAATGGTCTTTCAGGCGCAAAAAACAAACTGCTTTTATCAGCTGATAAAGCCATCCCTTCGTAACCACTGTTATATCGCATAACATTTTTTAATGATGGAATGGCCTCAATTTTATGAATTTGATTATTTGTAAATTTATAAACCGAAGTTTTCGTATTCTTCTCATCAGAAACATAAAAATACGATAAACTGTCAATTACCCTAATTCCTTCTGCTTCAAGTTTTAAATCGTGAAAAATAAGTGTGTCTATTATCTGGTAATTGAAGGTTTTTTCAATGTCAATTCTCAAGGTGTAAATTCGGAACGGTGGTTTATCGGCCACAACATAATAAATATTTTCAAATCCGGAATATTCTATAGCAGAAAGCCCGCCAACACCTGTTTGTTTGTCGAAATTATCATCAGGTCCCATAATTTTTACCAACACCGGATCTTGTTTAATTGATATCTGACCTGTTGCAGTAATAGCAGGAAATATTAAAAGTGTAAATAGCTGTAAAAGAATAAGTTTTGTCATTATATTTTATTTTAAAATCATCATAAATATACAAAAAAACCAGAATCTATTTGAATACATTTTTTTGGTTTTTGTTAAATGATAGTATCATAAAATGTTATCAGGAAGCAATAGAGAAAATATATTGCTATATTAATTCTCTTCCATAGTAAGTGCTTTTTTAGATATTTAACCAGCCTGAATTTAATTTAAACGTTCGGGTGATAAATCAAAATCAAATAACTCTGAAGGTTTTAAATTGAGTGTCCTGGCAATCCTAAAAATCGTACTTAATGTTGGATTAATACGAGCCGTTTCTATTCTTGCAATTTGACTTAAAGCCAACCCCGAACGAAAAGCTAACTCCTCCTGAGTTATAGCCTTTAATTTACGGATATATTTAAGTCTTCGGGCAAATTGCTCTAATCCCTCTTTATCATATATAGTTTTTCTTTTCACAGTGCCAATTTCTACAAAATAATCCTTCTATTTCATAGCATAAATGCTATATAACCGCAACTAAACAACAACAAAAGAACTATAAGCTATTATAAATAAAGCTATTAATTTTTAAAACAAAAAGTGTGTTATACGTAAAAAAACTGATAAAAATCTAGCATAAATGCTATAATTCAAAATATTTTCTATATTTTTAGACCATGAGTTGATATAAACAATTGATTGCTATTATTGTTCTTAGGTTAAAAGAAATTCCGGAAATAAAAAAATGGCTATTATAATAGAAGATAATGAAAATTGCAGTTTACTTTTAAAAGAGTATCTGGTATCTATTATGGGTATTGATAAAATAATTACAGACACCGATTCTGGCCTTTTGTCGGAGTTTGATGATGAATTATTTTCCGGTATTCTTTTTATTAACTTCCGGATTGCCGAAAGAGACGGGTTTAAAAATTTAAGTTTTTTTAAAAATAAATATCCTGATATACCTATTATTGCTATTACAGCAGATAATATTCCTGAAAGGTTAGAAGAAATAAAAAATAAAAATTTTGATGAAATTCTTATTAAGCCTATAGATTTAAATAAGTTAGATAAGATACTTTCTAATATCTAATTTTATTAATTATGAGTTGTTTTTTCATATTTCAAATTTAACCAAAGCTCTAAAACTGAAATTAGCAATTCAAAATTAGTTATTCCTTTATAATAATTATCTGTTCATCAAAACAAACCAACCTACAAAACCTTAAAACGTTATATTTATATTGAATAAAATTGCTTATTTTTGTTTAATGGTTAAAAAGTTAATCATATTATCTTTAATGATTTTTTCGTGTTTTTCTTTAACCGGGCAAAACTGGAATGAGATATATTACCTTGAGAATGATGCAGACTATTTTTTGGAGGAGAAAAATTACGAGAAAGCCATTGAAATGTACCAGAAAATATTAAAAGAGATTCCCAACAGCTCTTTTATAAAATTTAAAATTGGCCTTGCTTATTTAAAGACAGACGATCAAAAAGAGAAGGCTGTTTCTATCCTTAAAGAAGCATCGGAAAATGTGGCAGCAGACTTTAATCCACGCGACATCAAAGAAACCCGAACTCCACTGGAAGGTTATTTATATCTTGGGTTAGCTTACCAAATAAGTAACAGGCTGGATGATGCACTTAGTATGTATCAAAAATATAAGGAAAGTATAACCAACGATCACCATAACTATGCCTTGGTAAACCAGTACATTGAAAGTTGTAAAAATGCAAAAGAAATGATAAGTAATCCCTTGCGCCTTCAAACAGAAAGCCTGGGAAATAAAGTTAATGATAACAATTCTAACTTTAATCCCGTTTTTTCGGGCGATGGCAATACCATGATTTTTACTTCATATACCAGGAATTATATCGATATTTTTATGTCGAAGAAAGATGTTGATAGCTGGAGCTCACCCAAAAATATTACGAACCAGGTAAGTAAAAAGTATTATTTAAAAACATCGTCCTTATCATTCGAAGGGGATGAGTTATATTTAGTTACCGACGATCCTGAAGGGAATGATATTTTTGTTAGTTATTTAGAGGGCAACAAATGGGCCAAAGCCAAAAAATTGCACAGAAGAATCAGCCACCGTAAAAGTAACGAAACCCATGCCAGCTTATCACCAGATGGGAATACCTTGTATTTTACAAGTAACAGGGATGGAGGATTTGGAGGTCTTGATATATACAAAACTACCAGAGATGAAAAAGGAAAATGGAATGATCCTGAAAATTTAGGGCCGCAAATTAATACTACTTTAAATGAAGAAACTCCTTTTGTTTCACGCGATGGTAAATACTTGTATTTTAGTTCTCAAGGGCATAATTCGATAGGCGGATATGATGTTTTTTATATTGATTTGGCAAATCCTGTGAAAGCCATAAATCTGGGATATCCTGTAAATACTACAGCCGATGATTTGTTTTTTGTCCCCGGTGAGTCAAAGAAATCCGGTTATATGGCTCGTGCTGAAAACGATACACAAGGGAAAAACGATATATATCATATCAAAATATTGCCTGATATTCAGTTTAAGGGAACGATTTATAATTTGGCTGAAGGTGAAGTTATTGAAAATAAAGAGGTGGAAATTCAAGTCTTTGATAAAGCAAATGATGATATCGCCCGCTCTTTAAAAATAAACAATGGAAACTTCAGTTTTAAAACTGTTCCAGGCTCTTATAAAATTTCTATCTCAACAGACGATTTTGAAAATTTTGAGCAGGAAGTAAAAATACCTGAAAATTTTGATAATGAAATTTTTGCTTTTAATGCAGAGCTAGAACCCATAAAGGCAGAGCAAGAACTTGTAGCCGAAGAAACACAAGACTTAGAAAAAGATGAAGATACAAGTGAACTAGCAGCTGTAACAGAGCCTGCAGAAGAAAAAGAAGTTGAGGAATTTGAGGTAAAGGAAGAGGAGGAAGAGAAACCAAAAACTTTAGCAGAAACTAAAGAACTTCCAGAAACCACGGTAACCACAGAAACCAAAGAAACTACAAAATCACCAATAGCTCAGAAAGAAGAGCCGGTTATTTATCAACCGCAAATTACAAGAACCGAAGGTGAAAAAACATTTTCTGTTCAGTTAATGGCATTAAAAACACCGGTTCGGTTGGCTTATTTTAAAGAGGTTGAAAATATTTCTGTTACCAAACATCCTGATGGTTTTTACCGATATACCGTAGGCCTTACAAATAATTATGAGGAGGCTCGTGTGCTCAAAGAAAAAATTAATGAACAAGGTTATAAAGACGCCTATATAAAGGAAAATCTGTTTGCAGCCAATTATACCATTCAACTTTTGGCTTTAATAGTACCTGTTGAATTAACCTATTTCGAAAATATGGCAACGGTTTCGGCTACTAAGGGATATGATGAATTTTACCGGTATACTATTGGTTATTATGGTACTTACGATGAAGCCAAAGCGGCGCTTAAAAATATTCAAAATCTAGGTTATAATGATGCGTTTATTAAAAAAGTAAAAAAAGGTAATTACTTAACAAGTACAAAATAAAAAATTGCAATGGTATAAGTTTTAAGAAAAACTAATGGTCTTCAATCAATTCAAAATCTTTTTCGTGTCCGTTTCTTTTAATTGCTTCCCAGTATTTTTGAGAAATTTCACCCACTTTTCCTGTAATACGATTTTTTACTTTTAACCGTTTTTGAGATTTTACATTGGTTTCTGTAAGGTTAAATTCAAATGGTATGTTGAGTAACGATTCCAGGTCCTTTCCTACTTCAAGTGCAGATTCATCACCTTCTTCATAGGTATAATTTATCTTCATATCATGGCCTTCCAGATATTTATTGTCGAGTGCTTTTAGCAAGTCACTCAAGTGCTTTGTAGAACAGCTGTTTATATATGATAAGGATAAAATTATTTGTGTAAACGGAGCAGGATTGTCAAGATATTTTAAAATCCAATTATCAACAGGATTAAAAAAAATCAGTACATTTTCGGGCATTAACCTGCCGGAGATTTCAATCAACCCTTTTTCTAAATGAACATAAGGTGTATCCAGATTTTGTTCTATTGTAAGACTCATAATAAATTGGTTTATTCCAAATTTTTAATTACGAATTAAATATATTTAAGTTTCTACGATTATAAAAACATTTTAATAGATATTAATTAAGGTTATTATAACTTTAGATATGATAAGCGTTCCTTTAAATTTAAAGATTCAAGATATTTTATTCCTTTTCTTAGCAGATCAAAATATAAGGCAAGATATAAAATACCGCAACCTAACCACATCATAAAAATATTAAACCAAATGGTTTCTATTTTTATGCGGTTAATGATTTTTACCGGTGCATAGAAATGAGCTCTGCCCAGGTTCGATGTTGGATTCATAAAAACAGGATCCTTTTTTTGTATTAAGGCGTCGTGGGTTTCATAAATTTTATTAATCTCATCACGATTAAGTAAGATATCAGCCAAATTTTTATTGTAATAATGTTGTTTAAAATTAACAAAACCATCTTTTCCCAACTTTTCTACCAGTAAGTTATAAGTTTCTTCTTTTCTTTCTTTTGCTTCTTCCATTTCATCTAATAAGTTCATCTCTATATAGTAGAGATAACCATATGCATTTTCCATTATTTCCTCGTTAAAATCTTCGTGGTTAAGCATCTGTATGTATTCAAAAGGGGGTTGTTCGGTTTCTCTAATCATATTAACCATTTCGTTAGAAATGATTTTTAAATCTCTAACCAATGCTATAGAGTCCATACCGCTTTCTTTTCTGCGCATGCAAAATTCGAGTTTATTCCTTAACCGGGGTATCAGGAATGATGTCTTATAATCGGTGCTGCTAATGATCTGTTCATCGTCGAAAAAGTTTTTTTCAAATTTATTGTTTTTAAACTGTTGTACAGCTAGTGCTTCGTATGCCCACCGGGTAGTCATTAGGTTGCCAATAAAAGGAACATATTTTTCTGATGTAATGCCTTTATGAAGGTCATCGAAATGAATCATAGCACCACCAAGTAAAAGCTGAGGAACTAAAATTAGCGGAATTAGGATGTAAATAGCAATAACAGAATCGAGCCCGGACGATATATTTAGCCCGATGAGGTTACCCATACAGGCTGCAGAAAAAAGTATGAGCCAGAAGGGGAGCAACATTCCGTTTATTTCGAGGATAGCATTGCCAATTAGAGTATATAAAAAGGTTTGAATAGCAGATAAAGCAAAAAGAAAGATAATTTTGGAGTTAATATAGCTAAACCAGCTTAAACGAAGAAATGATTCGCGTTCAAGAATTTTGCGGTCTTTAATAATTTCTTCGGCACTAATGGTAAGTCCCAGGAATAATGACACCACAACAGCCATAAAGAGAAATACTGGCAAGTTCTTGTTTTCGCCAAAAATATAACCGTTTGGGGTTATATATTTAGTAAAATATCCAAGAATCAAAGCTAAAAGCGGAGCTTCGAGCAGATTAATAATAAGGTATTGTTTATTGGTTAATTTTGAAAAAAGATTTCGTAAACTAAAGACCTGGAATTGTTTTAAAAAATTAGGCACTTTAAACTCCGAATCGGGTAATTGTACGTCCTCGGGTTTAGGAACAATTTTTTTTTCAATATTTTCCTGATATCTGTAATACCATGTTTCCGGATTGGTTTTTCTTATGTGAGTTTCTTTGCCGTATTCATCAATCTCTTTCTCTTCAACAATTTTGAGTATCAGGTCAGGATTAATGGTTCCACAGCAAGAACATTCGCTTTCGGCTGCATTAACCAATGAGGTAATGGTTTTGAAATATACAATGGCTTCTACCGGATTACCCTGGTAAATTGGGTATCCGCCTTTGTCTAAAACCCAAAGCTTATCAAATAGTTTAAAAATTTCGGATGAAGGCTGATGAATATTGGCAATAACCAATTTGCCTTTATGAGCTTGTTGTTTGAGTAAATTCATTACTTTTTCCGAATCCATAGACGAAAGCCCTGATGTTGGCTCATCAACAAATAACAGGATGGGTTCGCGCATTAACTCCAAACCAATATTTAATCGTTTACGCTGTCCGCCACTTATAAATTTATTTAGCGGATTACCTACTCTCAAATCTTTTGCTTCATATAAATCCAGGTCAAAAAGTACGGTATTTACTTTTTCAATAATCTGATCATCAGTATAATCACTAAAACATAATTTAGCGTTGTAATATAAATTTTCAAAAACAGTAAGTTCCTCAAAAAGCAAGTCGTCTTGTGGAACAAAACCAATAATTCCGGTTAATGAGGTACTCCCGGAGTGGATATTATATCCATTAATTTTTACTTTCCCGTGGTTTGGATTAAGTTTTCCACTTAATAAGTTTAATAGCGTAGATTTTCCTACACCGCTTCCTCCCATAATGGCTATCATCTGGCCCGATTGCTCGGAAAAATTAAACTTTTGGATTCCGTTTTTGCTGTTTTTAAAATGAAATTCCACATCTTCGGCCGAAAAAATGATACGGTTTTTTTCAGCTTCACGAATAAAATAAGCAGCAATATCGTAGTAATAAATTGATTCGATGTTTGGTCCTTTTATAATCGAGCCTTTTTTAAAGAAATAAGGACGTCCGTTAACAATTTTTTTCCCGTCTATAAAGAGGTTAAGTTCGCCAAAATATCTAAAAATAAAAGATTGTATGGATTGTATATACAGAACTACAATTTTACCGTATAAATTTTGCTTGTATAAGTGCTTGAATTTGGGTTGGGTTTTAGTGCTTTTTTTCTTCATGATCCAGGCCAGGTTATCAGACCATTCCATAATCTGGTTGTCGATAACCAGCACATTATCTTTATCAAGCTTTTCAGGCTTGCCTTCGAAAATAAATGTCCTGAAATTATTAAATTCACTTTCAGACAGGCTAAATGAGCGGGCAACAGTTTTAATAAATTCGAACTCTTCATCAGTTACGAAATGATCTTCGTAAACAAATTCCAGGAGTTGTAGAAAAACAATTACCCTTTCGTTGCGCAATAAACCTTTTTTTATTTGGCGGCATACATTCGAAATCTGGAAAGAAATAAGGGAGTTGTTGTCTTTTAGTCCTTTAACATCATCAGCATCTAACTCGCGCTGATAAAATTCATGGTAGTTGTCGAATAATTTTAAGTATTCTTTGATTAGCTCATTATTTAAATAACGAGCCAGGTAACTTTCTACTATTCTGCGCCCTTTGTCGCTAACACCTTCTTTGTTAACATTTGCAACAATTGCAAATAAATGGATTAATGCGTTTAATATCGACTCGCTCATGAAGTTTAAATTTGGAACAAAATTTAAGAAATTATCTATAATAAAAAAAGCCCATGAGTATTTAACCCACGAGCTATTTTTTTATTTTTCATTTAGAGTTTACGAAATTATTTTTGTTCTTATGGCTGCAGTTTGCTCAATAATTTGATTTAATTGTTTTTCTGTTATTCCGGTATCATCAACTGAATCGTAAACCTTTTTAATAGGCATAAGGTCTTGAATTAATGACTGAATGGATTGGTGTTCTTTATGTTCTTCAAGTAATTCAAGTAATTGTTTTAATGATTTCTTTTGATGCAAAATAATTTTTACCAGCTCTGGGTTGTTGTATACTGTTTCTGATATATTGCAGGAAATATACATGCCTTCAATCCAGCTACCGGCTAAAACCAGCAAAGAAAGATCTTCTTTATTATTTTTTACCAGGTATTCGTAAGTATCGTAAAAAGAGGTTGTGATTAGATCTATTAATTCATCTTTATTATTGATATTTGCCTCTACGTTATCGATAAATTTTCTGTCGAAAGCTCCGGTTATTCCAAGTTCTTTAATTAAATATTCCGAAGCTTCCATATAGTTCATCACATCTTGTTTCATTTGGTATGTACTGGCATAACTTAAATCGGCACTGTACACACCAAGGTTTATAGCCTGGTCTTTATCGGTAAAGTATTTGTTAACATTTCCTTTTTCGTTGGTTAAACCAATAATATAGCTGGCTTCAATTTCATTAATCATTTCAGTAACTTCAAAAGCAGTTGGTAGAGGATAAACAACTTCGCGAACCGTTTCTTCTACTTCTTCGCGGTCTAATTTTTCATCTTTTGTTTCATCAACAGTCTTGCCGTCTTTTCCACCTTTACAGTTGGCTAATGAAAAAATAAGTATACCCGATAATAATATAAAGGTTGCTTTTTGTACAAATGGTTTTAGTGTTTTCATGTGATATGATATTTTTGTTGTTTTTTGATTGTTAAATATTTAGCGATTATTAATAATGATGCTATAAAATTTGAAATTTACAATGTTTTTATATAAAATCCTTTTCAAAGGTAAAATATTTTTCTGAATCTGAAACCCAAAAGCTCGATTCTCTTTGCAATATAACCAAATAAAATGGTAGAGAAAAATGTAACAGAGCCATAAACAACAGAAACCATCGCTATATCATTATTGTTTAATAAAGATTTAGCAACAAAAATTCCAATAATGCTGTTTTTTAATCCAACTTCTATACTGATGGTAAAGTTGTTTTTTCCACCAAGTCTTAAATATCGTGCAAAAAGATAAACGGCTGTCATTGAAACAAAGTTTAAGAGTAAAGCCCACGGTATTAAGCCTAAGTTTTTGCTTACATTGTTTTCGGCTTTATTATCAAAAAATATAATTCCCATAAAAGCAAACAATAAAATCAGCGGTAGTATAATTTTTAAAGGCCTTTCGGCTTTTAATGCAAACCTGAAGTTGTAATATCTGATTAACATTCCAATAAATGTAGGCAGCAGGATAGTCATAAAGATATCAAATATTGTATCGAAAACGGGTAAATGGATATCTCTTTCAACACCAATAAAAATGATTAATCCGAGGTTTACAATTAATGGAAGTGTAACTAAAATAATAAGACTGTTGATTGCTGTAAGCGAAATGGATAAAGCCAGATTTCCTCTGAGCATATGGGTTATCAGGTTTGTTGCCGAACCTCCGGCACAGGCTGTTATTAAAATAAATCCAACTTTGGTATATGGATCAAGGTTTGTAAAATAAAATAAAAGGAAAGTAACTAAAGGCAATAAAATCACCTGGCTAAATATTCCTGCTAAAATAGGCCTGGGGTAACGAATAACATTGGAAAAATCGCGCTGGTCGAGAGATAATCCCATACCCATCATTATAATTGCTAAAGAGGCGGGCAATACATATGTCGAAAAAAATGCTTCCATCCAAACAACGAAGTTAAATAAGAATAACTAAATAATAAAATTCTTATTGTAATACCTTTAAACAAAAAAGGAGGAATAGTAAGGCTATTCCTCCCTAAAAAAGTAATATGAAATACTATTTTTTATAATTTTTATCTTTAATGGTACATCCAATGGCTTTTGTAAAGTTGGGATCTGGTTTTTCACCATTTAGTAATGCTTTTACAGCATCTTGTAAATATTTTTTCTCTACAGCCGATGCATCTTTGTAATTATCGTCAATAGTACCAATATAAGAAACAACAAAATTACCGTCTTTTTTATTTAACAGATAAACATGAGGTGTCCTTTTTGCACCATACATTTTGTAAACTTCCTGTGTTTCGTCAAAAAGATATGGGAAAGGGAAATTTTTCTCTTCGGCCCTAACCTTCATTTTCTCAAAAGAATCTTCGGGCACTAATTCCGGATCGTTAGGATTAACAGCAATTACCGGATATCCTTTTGACCTGAATTTTTTGTCAAGTTCAATAATTCGGTCTTCGTAAGCAACAGCATACGGGCAGTGATTGCAGGTAAAAATAACAATTGCACCTTTTTCTGCGGGTGCATAATTAAAAAGCGAAATGTGCTCTCCATCTACATTCTTAAGCTTAAAATTCTCTGCTTTATCTCCTACAACATATCCCTGGCTTAATGCCTGGGTGAATGCTGCCAGAATAAAAATGCTTATTAATACAAATTTTTTCATGATACAGTTTTTTTTAGTTAAATAATGGGTTTTATTTTTTAATGATTTGATTTAATGCTAATTCCAGTTCTTCGTAAGTAAAAGACTGCTCGTAAAAAGAGCGGTGGTATTGATTGTAGATTAAAGTTGCCGGAATTGCTCCCGACCATTCTTCACTAACTTTGTTGATCCATGAGTTACTATCCGGGTCATCTAAAATTACAATGGTTGACTTAACATCATGTGTTTGAGCAAAACGTTCAATTCTTGATTGTAGATTTTTTCCAAAATCAAGGCTCACCAATATTACTTTTACTTTTTTATCTTTATACTTTTCATTAAGTTCGTTAAAAGCTGGCATTTCTTTTACACATGGCCTGCACCAGGTTGCCCAAAAATTAATAACATAGGTTGTGTCATTTTGTTTTTTAAGGAGTTGACTAAAAGTCTCAAAATTGTATATATCGTATTTTTGTGCGTAGGTTGAATAAGAGATAAGTGAGATAAAAATGAATAATAAAAGTAATCTTATTTTTTGAAGCATAGATGTATAAATTTAAAAACCTTTTGTATAACAAATATATATTAAAAATGTTTTACTTCAGAACAATGATAATTATACAACAATTTGGTAATAAATAAATTCTGTTTTAGAAAAATTTAATTCAGTTAAACTTTTAGTGTAATAACAAAGTCTAATATAAAATATTCTATCTAACAAAAAAATAACCCTATGATGAAATCTTTAAACAAAAATTTCTTAAACCTATTTTTTGTGATTAGTTTTACTTTAATCTTAAGTATTATTAATCCACCGTTTGTTTATTCTCAAAAGATTCTAACTCCAAACGAGCATTTTGGTTTTTATCCCGGAACAGATAAAATGCTTTTTAATTACGAAAGTTTAATTTCTTATCTTAATAAACTAGATGAAGCATCGGATAAGTTAGCCATGCAGCAAATAGGGCTTTCGCCAATGGGTAAGCCAATGTATGTATTGTTTATTTCATCGGCCGGGAATATTCAAAATCTTGAGAAATTAAAGCATATCAATGAAGAACTTGCTTTAAATCCAAATTTAACAGAAAAAGAGCAACAACAATATATTAACGAAGGTAAAGTCTTTTTTCTTTTTACCTTATCGATGCACTCTACCGAGGTAGCTCCATCGCAGTCATTGCCTTTAATTGCTTATGATTTGGTTACAACAACCGATGCAGCAATACAAAAACAGCTTAACGATGTTGTTTATATGGTTATTCCGAATCATAATCCCGATGGGATGAATATGATAGTTGATCACTATAATAAATACAAGGATACAAAGTACGACGGATCATCCATGCCGGGGGTTTATCATAAATATGTTGGACACGATAATAACCGCGACTTTGTAGCTCTTACTCAAAGTGATACCCGGGCAATATCTAAGCTATACAGCAAAGAGTGGTTCCCTCAGGTTATGGTTGAAAAACATCAAATGGGCTCAACGGGGCCAAGATATTTTGTGTCACCACCCCATGATCCTATTGCAGAAAATGTTGATGCAGGAATTTGGAACTGGATGAAAATTTTTGGATCGAGAACGGTTACTAAAATGACAGAAGAAGGATTGAAGGGCGTATCTCAAAATTACCTTTTCGACGATTACTGGCCAGGAGCAACTGAAACTTGTATTTGGAAGAACGTAGTTGGCATGCTAACCGAAGCTGCCAGTGTTAAGTATGCTACGCCCATTTATGTCGAACCTGCTGAACTGCAAACCATTGGTAAGGGAATGGGAGAGTATAAAAAAAGTATTAACATGACCGATCCCTGGGAGGGCGGTTGGTGGCGCCTAAGCGACCTGGTAAAATACGAAATAAGTTCCACAATGGCATACCTGGAAACGGCTGCCATGAATAAAAAAGAAATATTAAAATTTAGAAATGATTTATGTAAAAAAGAAGTTGAAAAAGGGAAAAATGAAGCGCCCTATTATTATGTTTTTCCAAAAAATCAACACGATCAAAGCGAATTAGTGAACCTGGTTAATCTTTTAAATGAGCATGGAGTAAAAGTTTATGAATTAGATAAATCGGTTATTGTTGACCAAAAAACATTTAATAAAGGAGATGTTATTGTGCCATTAGCACAGCCGTTTAGGCCTTTTATTAAAGAAATGCTGGAGTCGCAGGTTTTTCCTGCAAGACATTACACCCCCAATGGAGAAATGATTAAACCTTATGATATTACTTCATGGTCGTTACCTTTGCATAAAGGTGTAAAAGTTTTTGAAATCAATAAGAACAAAGAAGTTTTTGATAATTCATTTACATTACTTAAACAGCCTTATAATCTCTATACTTCCTCAAATAGCGAATATGAAGCTATTTTGTTAACAGCCAATCATAATAATAGTTACCAGGCTGTTTTTGCAGCCTTAAACAAGGGCATTAAGGTTGAACAAATACTTGAAGACTATGATCAAAATGGAGTCATTGCACCAAAGGGTAGTTTTATCATTTATTCGTCAAAAGGTTTAGATGTAGTTTATAACCAGCTAAACTTTACGCCTGAATTTCTAAGCCAGGAATTAAATGTAAAAACAAAATCAGTTAGTTTACCAAGGGTTGCTTTAATTGAAAGTTATTTTCACCCTATGGATGCTGGCTGGACAAGATATGTATTTGATAGCTACAATATTCCTTTTACCGTATTAAATCCTGATGAAATTAAAAATACCGACTTGTCTAAAAACTTTGATGTGATTGTAATCCCTGATGAGCAAAAATCGGTATTAGTTGATGGGAGCTATAAATCTGAAAGCCGTCAGTATTTTATGAAATATCCGCCTGAATATATGAAAGGAATGGAAAAAGAAGGTTATGAAAAACTGCTTAAATTCATAGATGATGGAGGAAAAGCCATTGCCTGGAGAAATGCAACAGAGTTATTTTCAGGTATGCAAAGTATTAAGGTCGATAAAAATAAAAAGGAAAATTTTGAGTTTCCGGTAAGAGATATTTCTGATGGTTTAATTAAAAACGGGTTTTCGTCACCGGGCTCATTATTAAAAGTAGAACTAAATACCGATCATCCAATAACTTATGGAATGCTTGAAGAAGTTGGCGTTTTTCATCGTAGCAGCCCTGTTTTTACTACATGGCAGCCCTATTTTGATGTAGACCGGAGAGTAATTGGAACATTTCCGGAAAGAAATATTTTATTAAGCGGATATGCTAAAAATGAAGAAAAACTGGGAAATAAAGCATCGATTGTTTGGTTAAAAAAAGGCAAGGGACAGGTTGTGTTATTTAGCTTTAATCCACAGTTCAGAGCTTCAACTCCCGCAACATATAAACTTTTATTCAACGCTATACTTTTATAAAAATTATATTTTTCAATAAAAACAGGCAAGGATACAAATCTTTGCCTGTTTTTTTTCGTATAGAAAGATATATGATCCAGATTTAGAATAAAATCCGGACTATATCCGTTTATTAAAAAATTGATAATATTATAAATTTTGATTATTCCTTTGATTTTAAAATATTTGTATTTTATTGATTAGTTAATGAAATATTCCTCTTGGATACATATCATAATGTTTTTAATGCTTCCGGTTTTTTGCACTGGACAGTACGATATTGACAGCCTGGAAAAATTATTGCCAAAAGCAACAATAAATGGAACCCCCGGGGTATTAAATCAGCTGTCAAAATCATATTTACGTTATTCAACCGAAAAATCGATTGAATATGCAAAGGAAGCTTTACATCTTTCGCTAAAATTAAAAGATAAGGATAACGAAGCCTTTGCCTTGAAAAATATCGGGAATGCTTACTATTATAAAAATGAAATTTCTAAAGCAAATGAAACATATCAACAAGCTAAATTCATTTATGAGGAACTCAATGATTTTGTTGGTATTTCGGATATTTATAAAAACTTTGGGAATCTTCAATTTGCCAATTCAAAGTTTGATTCCGCCGAATATTTCTATAATAAAGCCATTGGTATTAAAAAGGATATCAATGATCTTCACGGATTATCAACGCTTTATACTAATATTAGTTCGGTATATCTTTATACAGGCAGGAAAACCGAAGCCATTGATATATTAAATAAATCACTCGAGTTATGCGATGAGGCAGGAAATAAGCTTGGCAAAACCATGACGCTTGTTAACATGGCAAATATTTATTACCGCGAAGGGGTTTTTGAAAAAGCTGTTGAAACAAACTTTGATGCACTGGAAATGGCAGAGGAAATTGAGGACCTTTCGCTTATTTCCAGTATTTATACCAATTTAGGTAATATCTACCATTTTTTTAAAAATTATGATAAATCGCTCGAATTTCATCTCTCTGCCATGGAAATTAATAAACAGAGAGTAAATGAAAATTCGGTTGCAGTTTCATTAAACAATATTGGTAATGCTTACCTGGCCAAATCGGAAATCGATAGTGCTTTGTATTTTTATCTTGAGTCCATTAAGATAAAAGAGCAAAACAATAAATCTCTCGGATATGCTATCACAGCCAATAATATTGGCGAAGTATATGCTCGAAAAGGAGATTATGCAAAAGCCCTCAATTATCTTAATCAGTCATTGGAGATTAATAAACAGTTAAACAGTAAAGAAAGTATTATCCGGAATAAAATGAATATTGGTTCGGTTTACATTAAAACTAAAGATTACAAAAAAGCTGAATCATTATTGACTGAAAGCTTGAGTTTAGCAGAGATTCATGGTTTTAACGATAAATACTATATATATAAATTGCTTTCAGAACTTTATGAAAAAACAGGGAACTTTAAGGAATCATTAAATTATCATAAAAAATATTCAGTAGAAAAGGATTCAGTATTGAGCACAGAGAAAGAAGAAGCAGTAGCCAGAATAAGGGCATCGTATGATTTGGAAAAACATAAACAGGAAATTGAACTTTTATCAAAAGACAAAGCTCTTCAGCAGCAAAGTATTGATAAACAGAAAGTTTTAAGAAATACGCTTGTCTTTGGATTTTTATTTATATTGATTTTTACGGGATTAATTTATTATAATTATAGAGGTAAAACCCGTGCCAATAAAACGCTGTCAATTCAAAACGAACAGATCCGAAAGAAAAATCAGAAAATTAAGCATCAAGCCTTTAGCTTGTCAAAAATTAATCATGAGTTGGAGAAACTATCGATTGTGGCCAGTAAAACCGATAATGCCATTATTATTGCCAGGCCCGATGGCTCTATTGAATGGGTAAACGACGGATTTGCCAGATTGTACGGATATAATTTGGATGAATATTTAACCCAAAAAGGAGAAACTTTGGTTGATGCCAGTACAAATCCAAATATTGAAGAAATTGTTAAGAAAGCTAAAGCAGAAAAAAAATCACAAATTTACGAATCAGAGGTCATTGCTAAAGACGGCAAAAAATATAAAATTCAAACTACGCTTACACCTGTTTTAGATGATAATGGAGAAATAACAAAACTAGTAGCTATCGATTCTGATATTAGTAAATTGAAAAAAGTTGAGAAAGAGCTGCAAAAGTTGCTTGTTACAAAAGATAAGTTTTTTTCAATCATTGCCCATGATTTAAAAAATCCTTTTAACTCATTAATGGGTTTATCGCAACTGTTAGTTTATGGGTTCGACAGAATGAGCGAAGAAAAAGTAAGACATTTTCATCAAAATCTTTATCAGATTTCCAAAAATGGATACGAATTGTTAATTAACCTGCTGGAATGGTCGAGATCGCAAATGGGAAGTATTAAATTTTATCCCGAAGAGATCAATTTATTCGGAATTACAGAGGAAACATTCTCATTATACCAATCGAAAGCCAGGCAAAAAGATATATTGCTTACCAATAATTTAAATGATAAATGCCTGGCTTATGCCGATAAAAATATGACCAAAGCAATTTTTAGAAACTTGATTTCCAATGCTTTAAAGTTTACCGATCGGGGAGGTGTAGTAGAAATATCATCGAATAAGAAAGATTCTTTCATAGAAATATCGGTTCGCGACACCGGTGTTGGAATAGCACCCGAAGATATCGATATATTATTTCAGTTAGATAACCATTATACTACTAAAGGAACCGAAGATGAAGGCGGTACCGGCCTGGGGCTTATTTTAGTAAAAGAGTTTGTAGAAAAAAATGGTGGCACCATTCAATTAGAAAGCCAACCAGGTAATGGAAGTAATTTTATATTTTCACTTCCTGCTATAAAACAATCTTAATTTTTCAGGAACATTTTTTTTGTACAGATGTTACATTATCTAGAGATTTGATTTTAAAAAATACTTGATTTTGTTTTTTTAATTATTAAAATGCTTTTAAATTGATTTTAAAAAAAGGAGGAAGTATGGCTTTTACATTACAAATAGGCGAAACAGCACCTGATTTTAATTTGCCGGCAACCGATGGCAAAAACTATAAATTATCGGATTTTAATGAAGATACACTGGTAATTTTCTTTACCTGTAATCATTGTCCTTATGTAATAGGTTCCGACGAAGTTACACGTAAAACTGCAGAAAAATATGCTCCTAAAGGAGTGAAGTTTGTCGGCATCAATTCAAACAGCAAAAATACTTATCCTGAGGACAGTTTCCCAAATATGGTAAAACGTATGGACCAGTACAAATTCCCGTGGATATACCTGTATGACGAATCTCAGGAAGTGGCCAGAGCATACGGAGCATTAAGAACACCACATTTTTATGTTTTTGATAAAAACAGGAAATTAATTTATACCGGACGGGCCATTGATAATCCAAAGGATCCTTCAAAAATGACAGTTAATGATTTAGAAAGAGCATTGGATGAGTATTTAGCAGGAAAAGAAATTTCTATTCCGGTAACCAATCCAATGGGTTGTAATGTTAAGTGGGATGGTAAAGATGCACACTGGATGCCGGCTGATGCCTGCGATTTAGTTTAATGAAACAACACTTTTTGTTTTATTTCTAATTTTATTTTTGTCTTGATTATCATCAATATATTGATCGATCTTACTAAGATCGGTCAATACATCTATTGCTGTAATTTCATTGGTTGAAATAGAATACACAATTTCAATAAAAAAATCATTGATCGTATACAGATTAAAAAGAAAATCCTTTTTTCTAATCTGTTTCAGATGTTTTCCCTCTGTAATGATTGCCAAACCCTGTTCTGCAATTGATAATTTTCCGAATTCTTCTTTATTCATAACTCAATTTTTTATCTTCAATAAACAATACTCTTTAATTTAAAACAATAAAATACAGATAATGTTTTTAACAGTTTTTATATCCAAATAAAACCAAAATGTTAAACACTAAATATTTATGTTTTCCAGTTGGGCAAGAATTAAATAAGCTTCCTGTGCGGAATTACCACAAACCAACTTTTCGGGTTTAAATCCGGAGCAAACTGTTGGCCTTTCTGACGAAAAAAATAATTTGCATCCCAAATCCCGGCCTAAATGAATACACGGAACTCCGGCAGGCTTGCCACTCGGCATCCCGGGTATTGGTGTTGAAATTGACGGATAAATACAACAGGCAGCACATCCTTTACGACATTCCATAATTTTCAATAATTTTGGGTGCAATGATACAAATTTTTGAAGTTTGAATCTAATCATTCATGAACCAAAAGCTGCATTACCCGTTAACCCATTATTAAAAATGATTTTATTTAATATATTTATACTATTATCTAATTTTTAATTTTATGGAATTTAAATCACCCCTGATGCACGGACGTTTAATTAAACGATATAAACGATTTTTGGCCGATATTAAACTCGATAACGGTGAAAAAGTTACAGCACATTGTACCAACTCCGGATCAATGAAAAGCTGTTTAGAGGAAAATGCAGAAGTGTATTTATCGCCTGTAAATGATCCCAAACGAAAAACACAATTCACGTGGGAAATGATAAAAATAAACGAAAGTTGGGTGGGAATAAACACAAATAATCCAAATCAGTTAGCCTTTGATGCTATTAGCCAGGGACGAATAGATAAACTAAGAGGATATACTGATGTATCGCGCGAAGTAAAATTTGGCAACAGCCGTTTCGATATCATGGCTAAAAATAGTATGGAAACCTGTTTTATCGAAGTGAAAAATGTAACTTTAAAAGAAGGTATTTATGCTCTATTTCCAGATGCAGTTACAACCCGTGGAAAAAAACACCTGGAAACCTTGATGAGGGTTAAGCAAGAAGGCATGCGTGCAGTAATGCTTTATATTATTCAGCGAATGGATGTGGAAATTTTTGCTCCGGCCAAAGATATTGATCCCGACTACGCTAAAACACTTAAAAAAGCATACGAAAACGGAGTGGAAATTATTCCGCTACAAGCCAAAGTTTCACCACAAAGTATTGAAATCGTTGGTGAATTGCCGTTTGAGGTTTGAGAATAAATAAATTTATTATTGAACAAAAGTTTAAAAGATTAAATAAATATTAGCTAATTCTTTTAAGACTTAAAATTATTAATGTTTTCTTATGAGTAACTAAATATACTTTTAAAAATGGATTAATATTCAATTCTGATCTTTACATCATCGTAATATCAGAATTGGTATGAAAAATTTCTTTAAAATTATTAAAGCTTTTTTTAAGAATTTATTAGTTATCTTGCTTTTGCTAATTCTAATTTTAAGCTTTCAATATTATCATACTGAGATATATAATTTTAATGAATCAAAACCTTTTGCTGGAAATTATATTTATAATCCCTATCAAGATTATGAAGCAACAGGGTTAAAGGCAAATTTTCATGCACATTCCAATTCATGGTACAATATAACCAATGGTAAACAAACTCCCGATGAAGTAATCAATCATTATAAAAATAATGGATATGATATAATTAGTTTATCAGACTATAATAAAATTAATGTTGATACTAAAGACCCTGAATATATTAGTACTTATGAACATGGTATAAATTTTGGAAAGAAGCATCAATTAGTTATAGGTGCGGATTTTGTGAAGCATTTTGATTTTTACTTATTCCAAAATACGCATCATAAACAGCAGATTATTAAAAAGATAAAAACAGGAAATTCGCTAATATCTTTAGCACATCCCAAATTATTAGATGCATATACTTCAGATGATTTAATAATGTTAAGAGGCGTTTCACATCTTGAGATATTGAATCATTATAAAAGCTCAACTACTATTTGGGATCAGTCTTTAAGTAGTGGAAAATTATTGTGGGCACTTTCAGGCGACGATTCACACGATATTGAAAAACCCTATTACACATTTGTTAATTGGAATAGGATCGGGATTTCTGATAGAAAAAAGAATGACGTAATGGAAGCCTTGGTCAAAGGTAACCATTATGCAACTACTAATAAAAAACATCTTGAAACAAATTTTTTAGATTCATGCATTTTGAATAACAATTGTGTTACAGTATATTTTAGAAACCAAACAGACAGAATTACATTCATTGGTGACCAGGGAACCATAAGGAAAGATTGTGAAAATTGTAAAACAGCAAGTTATACTTTTTCTCCCAGTGATAGGTATATAAGAATTGAAGCAGAAACCGGTAGCGGGAAAATATTTTTAAATCCTTTAATTCGTTATAATGGGAAGCATTTACCTATTATTAGTAATTATCCGGAAGTAAATCTTTATTTAACCATTTTATATAGAGTTGCCGTTTTGGTCTTAAATTCATTAATCCTTATTTTAATTCTTATAGTCAATGGAAATTTGGTTGTTTCTTATAAGAAAAGAAAGGCTTCATTAAAACTCAAATTACCGTTTAATTAGTTAGTTTTTGCAATATATAGTTTATGTGGGGTACCATAAGGGTAAAGTGTATCGTTTATCTGGAAAAGACTTTGGTTATAATGATTATTATGCACTAAATAGATGACATCATTTTCAATTTCTGATTTTTGTTTTACAATATTGCCATATTCAGATGTTATATAAAAAAGATAATGATGTTTAAAAATGATTTTCCCATAATATGGGTGAGGTGGAATTTCAGGAGGCCAGTAAGTATATAATTTTTTATTTTGATAAGTTTTCCCCAATTCTTTGGCATCTTCTCTACTTTTTACTGCATTCATAGTCAATTGTCGCCGAGGTAAAACAAACCAGTTAAACCCAATTCTAAATACCAATAGAAAAACAATAAATGTGAAAATTCTAATATTTATAAAACGAAAGTAAATATAGAGAAGTAAGCTTAAAACGATAAACAAACTAATGTACTTTAAATAAAACAAATGGAAAGTATGAATTAAAGGAAAAAGTACAGGGGAAATTAATAATACAACAATAATTGATGCTATAGTTACCGGAAAAATAATTCCCAATAACCCTTTCTCCAGAACAACCTGCCTTTTAATTCTATTATAGAAAAAATATAAAAAAACAACATAAACCGGGGGTATTAGCATTAAAATATACCGAGGAAATACTTCAGGCGATGTCCAATAAACAATAATATTAACTATAAATATCAGTGCATTATAGCTTACAAATTTATTTTCTTTTATTACATTAATAAAACCTTTCCTAAAAATAAAAACAATAAATAACGACCATGGAAGGAAGTGATAAATTTGCTCAAAAGGAAAAGTAAACAAATTCAATATAGTTTTTCCGATTCCGTACCTGGCAACTGTACGTCTGGTTGATTCGCTAATTAATGTAGCAAACAATTCACTTATTGTAACGTCATTTCGTGAAAAATAAAGGTAATAATAAGATGTAAGGATAACCAAAAATACAGCTATTCCTAAAAAATGGCGCCATGTAAATAATATCTTAATTTTACGTTCGACGATAAAAAAAGATAAAAGTGTAATACCAACAAATAATAATGTAGGTAATCCTTTCATTAAATAGCTTATAGCTGCTAAAATATAAACCAGAATAAAAAGCCAAAATAATTGATTTCTTTGATATAACTTATAGATAATGATAAACATACTATAAATTACCCACGAGTAGCAAATATCAATTAAACCATGTAACGATTCATAAATGATAATTCTGCCACTTGTTAAAAACATTAAAGCTGCGATTACGGCAATCTTTTCACCTATCTCATTCCGTGCCGAAAAATAAATAGTAAGCGTAAAAAACAACAAACTTATTACAGCTGGCAAGCGTAGCCAAAATTCATTATAACTACCCGACATTTGAAAAAATCCAGCAATAATCCAATTGTATAAAGGTGGTTTTTTAAAGTATAATTCTCCACTTATTGTCGGGGTAATAAAATCATCCGAGTAAATCATTTCCATAGCTACCAACCCCCTAATCCCTTCATCATCAATAAAAGGCATTACTCCAAGGTTAATTAAATATGCAGGAATAAAAAGTATCAACGAAAAAATAAAGAAATGTACTGGTTTTAACCTGTTTATAAAATTCATGTCATTAATCATTTTGTTTTTTTATTGATATAAACAAGTGTGGTTGGCGTTTCAAACAAATCTTTTGTTCTTACAATCTCTTTTGCTGTGAATAATCCCTGTAGCTGATTTTCATATTTTGTAGTAGATATTACAATAGCATCTTCGTGTTTTTGAAAAAAATCATTAACATCTTCGGGAGTTTTTAATTGGGGTATTTTCTTTTTTACATAAAATGAAAATGCCGGGTTATAATTGCCAAAATATGCAACCTGATCAAATTGATCAATCAATTTTCTTGTTTCAGAAACAGGATTTTTTGAATCGATTTTTGGAAAAATAATATAAAAAAACAACAGGGATGCCATAGTCCAGCCGGCAGATAAACTAATCAAAGCTTTAATATTTTCTTTTTTGGGCGAAAAATAAAATCCAATTAAGGCAGCAACCGGAATAACTAAAAACAATAATGTGTAGAATTTTAGCGAACTCAGTTCTTCTTCTATATATAAAGCTATAAACGCGCCTGCTACTATTAATAATCCTAAAAGCATACTAATCAAAAAATATACATTTAATTTCTTTTCTCTGACATTACTTAGATACATTCCTAATATAACAGCTAAAAAAGGATACGAAGGCATAGTATAATTGGGTAATTTTGTACTTGAAAAAGAGAAGAAAATTACAATAACCACTACTACAATTAAACAAAATAGCCCGAATTCGTTTTGTTTACGTTGTTTCCAAATATTTTGAAATGCTCGTAAAAAAAACACAGAAAATGGTAACATTCCAACAATTACATATAAAAAAGGAATAAAGAATAATCCTCCATGACCCTCCATTGCATTCCCAAACCGATTTAAATTATGTTGAAAAAAGAAGTCGTTAATCCACTCCCAGTTAGTTTTAATACCAACAAGGATGTACCAGGGCAAAGTTATCATGAAAAATAACAATAATCCTATCAAAGGTTTAAACCTCCAAATCGTTTTCCACTTAAAATCATAGTTAAATAGTAAAAAAATAACAATAATCAGCCCTGGTAATCCTAACCCTACAGGGCCTTTAGTTAAAACACCGAAAGCCAGTGAAATATAAAATATTAGTAATTGTGAAATTTTATTGTTTTGATAGTAGTTATAAAAAGAAAACAAACTTAATGTAATAAAAAAAATTAGGTAAGGATCAGGCACAGCCAAATGAAATTCAAGCATAAAGTGTAACGATGATATCAATGCCAATGCAGCCCAAAAGGCAGTCCAGAAACCAGTAAACCTTTTAGTATAAAAAAAAGTAATGATTAAAGTACCTAAACCAGCAATAACAGAAAAAAATCTGGCGGAAAATTCATTCACGCCAAAAAGCGAGTATGAAATCATCATAAAAAAATAATGTAAAGGGGGTTTATCAGTGCGTAATTCATAATTAAATGTAGGTACGATTATATCTCTACGCTCAAGCATTTCTCTTGCACAAACACTATTTTTTGCTTCATCCAGAATATAAATACTATTGCCCCATATATTAGATAAAAGCAAAATAATTCCTGTTATAAATAAAAGAATCGTAAGGTGCTTTTCTTTAAATTGATATTGCATAAATTATTTTTATAAAAAAGCAAATATGAATTTTATAATTCATAAATAAAGAACCTTAAACTCCGATTTAATGAAAATTTAAGGTTATTAACATTAATCTAATTCTAATTTAAGTTTGTGTTATATGACTTAACCATTTAGTAATTATCAATTAAAACATTAGAAAAGCTGAGTCTGTACTTTTGCAATAAATTCAATTATACCATGAAAGAGACTAAATTATCCATAGTTATTTCTGTATTTAACGAAGAGGATAATATTGTCCCTCTTGTAAAAAAAATAAATACGGCTCTTTCTAATTTCCATTATGAAATAATTTATGTAGATGATGGTTCAACCGATAATACAATAAAAGTTATTAAATCGATATTTGATCCAAGGATTCATCTCGTTGAGTTACGAAAAAACTATGGTCAAAGTTCAGCTTTGGCAGCAGGTATTGATTATGCTACGGGAGATTATATTATAACTATGGATGGTGATTTACAAAATGATCCCACCGATATTCCTCATATGATTCAAAAGGCAGAAGATGAAGATTACGATTTGGTTGCAGGAATAAGAACTCAACGAAAAGATGGCTTTATTCTACGCAAAATTCCTTCTATTATTGCCAACTATATCATACGCCGCACAACCGGGATAAAAATGAAAGACAATGGTTGTGCTTTAAAAGTTTTTAAAAGCGACATAGCCAAAAGTATTGGACT
This sequence comes from uncultured Bacteroidales bacterium, assembly GCA_964606845.1. Taxonomy (GTDB): domain Bacteria; phylum Bacteroidota; class Bacteroidia; order Bacteroidales; family UBA12077; genus UBA12077. The sequence goes on along the minus strand of CAZSIC010000035.1, from coordinate 5,783 downwards.
TTATGGTGAGTTGCATCGTTTTATAGCTGTTTTAGCTTATCTTGAAGGAGCAAAAATAACCCAGGTCAAAGTAAAGCATCATCCCAGAATTCATGGCCGGTCAAAATATGGTTTAGCACGCACGTTTAAAGTCATTAGCGACCTTATGCTTATGCTGTTTTTTAAGAAATATCTGCAGAAACCAATGCATCTATTTGGGACAATTGGAATTGTTTCTACATTTGCCGGAGTTTTAATCAATATGTATTTATTGATCTTAAAAATCCTTGGTCATCATATTTGGGGAAAACCCATCTTAATTCTTGGAGTTTTATTATTTTTAGGTGGAATTCAATTTATTACGATTGGAATTATTGCCGAATTTTTAATGAGAACCTATTACGAATCGCAAAATAAAAAACCTTACAAGGTAAAAAATATTTTTACTTGTGAACAAAAAGTATTCAAGACTGCTTAAAGCAGCAGCTAAATTCATAATATCAGGAATAGCTCTATATTTAGTTTTTTCAAAAATTAGTTTTAACGAAATTTTTCGATTAATTGGAAATGCACATTATAAATTTTTTCTAATTGCTATTTTACTCTTTTTGTTTTCTAAAATATTAGCAGCTTTACGATTAAATCAATTTTTTAACCATACTAATATAATTATTAATGAATATACTAGCCTGAAACTCTACTGGTTAGGGATGTTTTATAATCTTTTTCTTCCTGGCGGAATAAGTGGTGATGGTTATAAAATTTACTTGATTAACAAACATTTAAGAACGGGAATAAAGCCTGTTTTTAGGGCAATACTGATTGATCGCCTAGTAGGTTTATTAGCCTTAGCGGTTCTGGCTTCAGTAATTTTTTCTGTTGCAGAACAAATTATTACTTATCAGAGATTAAGTTTATTGCTCTCCATTATTTTAATTGTAGGTTTTTGGGGATTTCTCAAGCTTTTTTTTAAAAAATATTTAGAAATCTATTTAATGGTTTTTATTTACTCTCTAACAGTTCAATTATTACAACTTATTTGTGCATTTTTTATTCTAAAAGCCCTTAATTATAATGACCATTTGCTAACTTATCTGTTTCTATTTCTTATTTCATCAATTATTTCCATTTTACCAGTTACTATTGGTGGAATTGGTGCACGAGAAATAACATTTCTAACAGGTGCTCAGTACCTATCTCTGTCTCCGGATATAGCTATCGCTTTAAGTTTATCATTCTATTTAATTACAGTAATTGTATCTTCAGTTGGATTAATTTGGGTTATAAATCCATTTAAAATAAAAAATACAGTAAATTTTTCGGAAGTTCATTATTAGAATTTTTAAATAAAAAACCCCTTAATGCTTCGCATTAAAGGATTTTTTGTTGAGGTCGGTGGCGGATTCGAACCGCCGTACGTGGTTTTGCAGACCACTGCCTAGCCACTCGGCCAACCGACCATTTATCGGATTGCAAAAATAGAAAAATTTTACTGAATACTCAAAAAATACTATCTATTATTTCTTAACGGCTTAGCGTAACACTTACTCTTTCCATTTTTCCTCCCATGGGAGGATTCATTTTCGAAACTTTAACTGTAGCTTTTTTTATCGTATGAAAATGATGATATAATGCATCTAAAATTCGCCCTGCAATATGTTCCAGTAAATGCGATTTGGTTTGCATTTGTACCTTTACAATATTATAGGCTACCTGGTAATTCAGCGCATCTTTTAAATCATCCGATTTTGCAGGAACCTGCATATCTGTTTCAATGCTCAGATCAACCAAAAAACGATTGCCTACAATTTGCTCTTCCTTAAAATGCCCGTGGTAGGCATAAAACTCCATGTTTTCTATCTGAATCAATCCCATGGTATTGAATTTTAAAAATTTCTCAAATTTAAATCTATAAATTGGGTTTTGCATATTTTTAAAACATTTTATGCAGCATTGAATAAAATCGTGTACTTTTGTAAGATTCTGAGAATAGATAATTAACGACCGAAATAAAAACAATTTTTCATGAGTACTGAAATCAGAGAAACAGAAGGAAGAAAATCTTTAAATTTTATCGAAAGTATTATTGAAGAAGATTTAAAAAACAATAAAAACAATGGTGTAGTCTATACCCGATTTCCGCCGGAACCCAATGGATATTTACATATTGGACACGCTAAGTCGATCTGTTTAAATTTCGGTCTTGCTCAAAAATATAATGGGAAAACAAATTTACGATTCGACGATACCAATCCTGAAAAGGAAGAGGTAGAATATGTTGATTCCATTAAAGAAGATGTTCGCTGGTTGGGATTTGAATGGGAGGGCGAAGCACGTTTTGCTTCCGATTATTTTGATCAGCTATACGAATGGGCTGTTAAATTAATCAAACAAGGAGATGCATATGTGGATGACCAGAAACCGGAATTGATCAGCCAGCAACGAGGAACTCCCACCAAGCCGGGCGTTGAAAGTCCATATCGTAACCGCTCTGTTGAAGAAAATTTGGATCTTTTTACCCGGATGAAAAATGGCGAATTTAAAAGCGGAGAAAGGGTTTTGCGGGCAAAAATAGATATGGCTTCGCCGAATATGCATATGCGCGATCCAATTATGTATAGAATTCTGCATAAAGAACATCACCGTACCGGCGATAAATGGTGTATTTATCCGATGTACGATTTTGCTCATGGCCAGTCGGATTATATCGAAGGAATTACGCATTCAGTTTGTACATTGGAATTTGAAGTTCACCGCCCTTTGTACGATTGGTTTTTAGACCACTTGTATACAGAAGGAACGATAAGGCCCCGCCAGATTGAATTTGCGCGGCTCAATTTGAGTTATACCATTATGAGTAAAAGAAAATTGCTCGAACTGGTACAGAAAAATGTTGTTAACGGATGGGACGATCCGCGGATGCCAACTATTTCAGGGTTGCGACGCAGGGGGTTTACACCAGAATCATTACGCAAATTTGCCGATACCATTGGTGTTGCCAAACGCGATAATGTAATTGATGTCGCTTTGCTGGAACACAGTTTACGCGATGATCTGAATAAAAAAGCACCTCGTGTAATGGCAGTATTAAATCCGTTAAAAATTGTATTTACCAATTATCCTGAAGACCAAAATGAATATGTAGCCATTGAAAATAACCCTGAAGATGAAAGCAAGGGAACCCGTGAAATGCCTTTTTCGCGTGAAATATATATCGAGCAGGATGATTTTATGGAAGATGCTCCCAAAAAATTCTTCCGCCTTGCTCCCGGGAAAGAAGTACGCTTAAAAGCAGCTTACATTATTAAATGCGAAGAAGTGATTAAAGATTCGGAAGGAAATATTACCGAATTACGTTGTACTTATGATCCGGACTCGAAAAGTGGTAGCGGAACAGAGGCCAGCAAACGGAAAGTTAAAGGAACATTGCACTGGGTGTCGGCAAAACATGCATTGTCGGCTGAGGTAAGGCTTTACGATCGCTTGTTTAGCGATCCCGATCCATCCGGACATAAAGACAAAGACTTTAAAGATTTTATTAATCCCGAATCATTAAATATATTATCAAACTGCAAAGTTGAACCTGGTTTAAAAGATGCTAAACCGGAATCGAAATATCAGTTTCAACGATTAGGATATTTTTGTGTGGACAAAAAAGATTCGAACCCAGATAAACTGGTTTTTAACCGCACGGTTCCGTTAAAAGATTCGTGGAGTAAGAAGAATAAGTAAATTGCAAAGTCACACTGAGCCTGTCGAAGTGTGACAGAGTAATCAAAAAGTTGTCATCCTGAGCAAGTCGAAGGATGAACAACTTTTTTTACCCAAATACTTTTTTCAAAATATCGGTTACCCGGGATACCGGATCTTTCCGGATTTGTTTTTCTTCTTCAGCAATTTTTAGAAACAGGCCATCCAATGCTCTTCGGGTTAAAAAATCTTCCAGATTAACACTTACAGGTTCGTATCCACCAATTTTTCCAACCATTGAATTGGCAAACTTATTCCACGCACCGGTTAAATCATTCCAGGCTTCGGCTGTAGAAATACTGCCTACTAAATCTTTATTTACCGATGATTTTATTTTAGGCTGGTATAAGTTATACAGCTGATTGTAGGTAGTTTTTCTTAAATAGTGAGTAGCAGCTGTGTCAACACCATTTAAAATCCCAACAGCATCAGATATGGACATAGAGGTGATACTTTTTTTAAAGATTGGTGCTGCTTCTTTTGATGCATCTTCGGCTGCACGGTTAATACTTAAAATTACTTTATCAACCAATTGCTCGCCACCCGGGATTCTGTTCACATTTTCGATAATAACATTTGCCTCTTCAGGCAATAAAATTTTTACTGCCTGATCTTTATAATAACCATTTACATTAGATAATTGATGCGTGGCAGTATCTGTACCAACGCGTAATGCTTCTTTCAACCCTTTAATAATTTCTGATTGAGAGAGCGGAGCGCTGCTCTCTGTTGTAGAAATGGTTTTTGCTACTTGCTCTAATTCTGCACAGGATATTATGAAAAGAATTGCTATGAAAACGGCTGATTTTTTCATTGATAAAAAATTATGGTGTGTAAACAGCAAATTTAATTAAAAATCAAACAAACCTTCAATCGATAAATATCTTTCTCCGGTATCGTAGGCAAAGGTTAAAATTTTAGATTCTTTCGGGATATTTTTTAGATATTGCTGTATGGCCGCAAGCGATGCACCGGTTGAAATTCCTACAAATAGCCCTTCTGTTTTTGCAGCTTTCTGGGCATAAAAAAAAGCATCTTCCTGTTTTACCTGTATAGTACCATCAAGAATTTTAGTATTCAGGTTTTTAGGCACAAAACCAGCACCAATCCCTTGAATTTTATGAGGCCTGGGTTCGCCACCACTTATTACCGGAGAATTCTCAGGTTCTACAGCATATACTTTCAAATTTTTGTATTTTAGTTTTAATATTTCGCCAATCCCGGTGATATGGCCACCCGTACCAACGCCGGTTATAAAAAAATCAAATCCTTCAGGGAAATCATAAAATATTTCTAATGCTGTTGTTTTCCGATGTATTTCTGGGTTTGAGCTATTATCGAACTGCATTGGCATCCAGGCATTGCTTATTTCATGAGCTAGCTCAGTAGCTTTTTGTATTGAGCCTTTCATGCCTTCTTCTTTTGGTGTTAAAATAATTTCCGCACCGTAAGCTTTCATAATCTGCCGCCGCTCTTTCGACATGGATTCGGGCATAACTAAAATTAACCGGTAACCTTTAACTGCAGCAACAACTGCCAGTCCAATACCTGTATTTCCGGAAGTAGGTTCAATAATAGTGCTTCCAACTTTTAACAATTCTTGTTTTTCGGCATCTTCAACCATTGCCAGTGCTATACGGTCTTTTATACTGCCGCCGGGATTATTCTTCTCCAGCTTAATCCAAACCTCATGATCGGGAAATAGCTTTTTTAATCTTAAATGGGCGGTATGCCCCATGGTTTGTAAAATATTTTCTGCTTTCATTTTTAATTCGTTTTAAATTACAAAATTGATGGGTTCGTTTACATTTCCATTACGAACTTTTATCTCACTTATATTATAGATAATAGAATAGGGGTCGACACTTTTGGTTAACCAAACATTACCACCAATAACACTATCGTGGCCGATTACTGTTTTCCCTCCTAAAATGGTTGAACCTGAATAAATGATTACGTTGTCTTCAATGGTAGGATGTCTTTTAGTTTTTGCTTCGCTTTTTTTAACATTTAAGGCTCCGATGGTAACTCCCTGGTAAATTTTAACATTATTT
>CAZSIC010000034.1:0-31044 GCA_964606845.1 uncultured Bacteroidales bacterium | reverse complement strand
GGTTGTTTCTGGTTAATGAGGATGCTCCACGAATAGTAATATAAGTAGAAGCACCTGCAGTACCTGCGGAACTGTTAATCTGAACGCCTGAAGTTTTTGCAGATAAAGAGTTAATTACATCCGCATTGTTAGATTTAGCAATTTCTTCAGCGCTAACTGATTGCACATTGTAACCCAACGCTTTACGTTCGCGGCTAATACCTAACGCTGTTACAATTACTTCGTCCATTTCAAGGACTTCTTCTTCGAGTTGAACGTCGATAACAGAACGCCCGGCAATAGCAGCCTCTTGTGTTCTCATACCAACGAAACTAAATACTAAAGCTTCGGCATCACTAGGTACAGTCAAAGAGTACTTACCATCCATGTCTGTAGTAGTACCAATTGTTGGGTTATTCTTAACCACAACCGATACTCCCGGAATTGATAAACCGTCTTCAGCGCCGGTTACCGTACCCGTAATTTGCATTTGTGCTGCAGCTTGAAATCCAACAAACAGCAAGAATGCAAGAAAGATTGTTAATTTTTTCATAGATAAAAATTTTAGGTTCATAAATAGTTATTAAAATTATTCATGCTGCTAATGTAAAAAAAATTTCTTTGAAACAAAAAAATCTTTAACGAATAAACGAAAGTTTTTCAATAATAATAAATATTTTGGAAGGATTTATTATAATAATTAGACTTAAAAAATGAATTTATCGTAATTCATTTTCTGTAAAAATCATTTTTTTATTTATGTCAAACCAATAAAAGATATGTATTGACCCGTTATGTACAAAGGAAAAAAGCTAAAGAGGCTGTAATAAAAAAAAGGGGGCTGTTACATGAAACAGCCCCTTAATTAGAATTCTAGCTTAAACTAAAATTAGCTGAGAAAAAATTTAGTACTTATTTTGATCATTATCTGTTAAATTAGGATTTGCATCGATCTCACGCTGCGGAATTTTCCATAACCAACGAGGATTTACCGATGGCCTGTCCTGATAATAACCGTCTCCATATAATACTGAAGCAGCGCCTGAATTTTCCATATCATGCACATCGTCCCAACGAATATGATCGTGGAAACTAAATCCTTCGCCCCAAAGTTCAACATGGCGTTGGAATTTAATTTGGTCCATTAAAGCTTCACGGGTAGCAAATGCAGTTTTATCGAAAGAAGGGTCTCTTTCTTCGGCTAAAACAGCCAATGCATCCTGTGCTCCTGTAATATCATTATCCATAGCTTTTGCTTCTGCTTCAATAAGATACATTTCAGATGAACGCATATAAATAACATCATCCGGATCGATGGTACCAGGATTCTTTTGTAAGAATTTAACCGTCATATAAGGATGTGTGTTATGTCCGCCTGTCATTCCATATTCACTGATAATATTTGCCCATGCATCCCAGAAATCCGTTTCGTTATCATAGTTAGGATCTGACTCGTAACTACCACCCTGGCCGTTTGATGCACTTGGATTGGTATTTGGTGCCAATGGCAACCAGGCATCTTTTCGATAGTCGGTAGCAGGAATTTGATTATAAACTTCCTGATTGATAATTTTTGGATTTGTTCTGTTTTGTGATCCATTAAATGTTGGGCAAATATAATAGAAATAAGATGCATAATAATTGGTTTCTTCGCTAATAACACGGCCTCCCCAAATTACCTCTGAAAGGTCGTAAGTATTGAAACCGGATTTCCAGTCAGCCTCATCCAATAAAGGATAACCTTCTCTTGCACTTGCAGCAGCTGATGCCGCTTCACTCCAATCACCTTTTGAAAGCGAGATACGGGCTTTAATTCCGTAAGCAGCGTTAAGCGAAATATGAGATTTGTTTTTTGCAGGCGTTGCATTCTCAAGGTATACAATCGCATCATCGATATCTTGCTCAATTTGGTCATAAACTTGCTGTACAGTTGCTCTCGGACCACTGGTATAAGGAGCTCCTGTTGAAAGTAATAAAGGCACTCCTGGGTCTGTTGCAGGATCACCAATAATATATCCTTTTCCATAATTCATTACCAATTGATGGTATGCCCAGGCACGGTAAGCATGAGCCTGGCCTAAGATATTATTCATTCTCTCATCAATAGTAAAATCTCCTTCTGCTACAGCATTGATTATTGAATTTGCACTGGCAATAAAGTGATATCGCTGATACCAAAGATTAAGGTTTGTTGTATAATTAGCATCTGTATGCATATTCCATTGCAAATCTGCACGCATCCATCCGTTTCCGGGTGATGAGTGAATAATATTTCCACCTATGGCATCTAAACTTGGTAAAAAATGGCTTTGCCCTGTTCTGCTCCATGCAGCACTAGGCAGTGGATTTTGCGCATACATCTGACGATGAAGGCCGTTTAATACCAACATCATGTTATCTGGCGATGACAAAGCATCTCCTGCCGATATGGCATCTGTGGGTTTTGTTTCCAGAAAATCTTCTGAACAACTGAACCCGATCAATATTGACAATGTCAATAATAAAATATTAATTTTTCGTATCATAATTTTTACATTTTAAAATTCAAAAAGCTTAGAATGAAATATTTAAACCTCCGGATATTACTCTTGCCGGATTATAATCATTACCTGCAGGTGTACCTGCAAGGTTATACTGAGGATCTAATCCTTCTCTGGCAGTACTTATAAATAAATTCTCTCCAACAAGGAATAACCTTAAGTTATCAATTCCAATATCTTTTATTGCTTGATGGCTGAAAGTGTAAGAAATACTTAGATTTCTTAAGGCCAAATAAGAAGCATCTGTTAAATATCTTGTAGACATTGATTGATTGATATCTGTATTACCATTCTCCATTCGTGGAATATCTGTGATATCACCTGGTTCTCTCCAACCATCCAAAAGGTCTGGATGCACAGATTCTCCATAAATACCTTCGTTCATCATTGCGGCATATCCATAATCTAATACATATCCACCGATACCATAAGTAAATAGAACACTTAACTCAAATCCTTTGTAGGTAAATACATTCTGGATACCACCAAATAGGTCTGGTACTGTATTTTTATCTGCATAACCTTTACCTGCATCCTGATAATCATTGGTTGTTTCATGGTTGCCATCTCCGTCAAGTACAGGTTCAAATGTAGAAACGCCTGTTTCATCATCAACAATTTCTTCAAACATATAATACAATGCATCTCCGTTGTCAGGGTCTACACCTGCATAATGATAAATGAAGTAATCATATCTTGACCTGCCTTCTTCCCAACGTTTTGATCCACTTACAAATGGTTCTGGAAGATCAGTAATTTCATTGTTTAAGGTAGAAGCATTTACAGTAAGACTCCATCTTAAATCTCTGTTACGAATTATGTTGGCTGTAAGACTAAGCTCAAGACCACTATTTACCATTGAGGCAATATTATCAGGGCCCTGACTTAAACCTACAGAAAGCGGTAGTGGAACATTGTAAAGAAGATCGGTAGAAATTCTTTCCCAATATTCAATAGATCCATCAAATAAATTATCAAATAATCTGTAATCCAGAGACACATCCCAGTTTGAAGAAGTCTCCCATGTTAAAGCAGTATTTCCAAGATCTGACCAGTAAATTCCAGGATCACCTGCATTAGGGAATAAGGAATAACGTGGTTGTGAAATATAAAAATCACCTAAATTATCCTGGCCTACCTGGCCATAAGATGCTCTTAACTTTAAGTTATCAACAAAAGGAACAGCTTGCATAAATTCTTCTTCGGTAATTCTCCATGAACCACCAATAGAATAAAAATTACCCCATCGAACATCTTCATTAAACACTGAAGAACCATCTCTACGTGCCGATGCTGTTAAATAATACTTATCTCTAAAGTTATAGTTTAATCGTCCAAAATACCCTTCTGTCCTTTTATCTGAACTATAACCACTCAGATTAGTTGTTGTGGCAAAATTATCGAACTCATAGATTCCAACAGCCGTTTGTGTATTTTTCATACCATACATCGAGCTGTAATTTCTGTCGAAACTTTCATGACCTAAGGTTACATCAACATTATGGCCACTATCAAACCTTTTGTTGTAAGTTAATATCTGGTTGAAATTTTCTACTGTTCTTCGGTAACGAAGTTCGCTATATCTTCCTGTAGGAGCTCCATCACCAACTCTGTCGTTTTCATATTCTTTATTAATATAATCATTTACATCAATCCCATAATTAATTTTAAATTTTAACTCAGGAAGAATTGTAAACTCAGCATAATAACGTGAACTAAAATTATTGACTTTTCTTACGTCACTATTCCAGTAAGTTTCTGCAATAACGTGTCGTCCAGGATTATTAGGCCTTGTAGAGATACCATATTCAGTATATCCTTCTCCAAGGTCGTACTGTTTTTCTCCTGCAGCATCTAAGATATAATCACCTGTAGCAGGATCAACAACATAAACAGGATAAACAGATCCCATATTTTTAGCAAAACCAAATGGATTACCTATACTAGAACCACGTAGAGTAGGGCCTTCCGTATTGGTCATTGCTAGATTCATATTTCCTCCCAAAGTTAACCAATCTGTAGCTTTAAAATTACCATTCAAACGAGTAGTAAATCTATCATAAGCACTGGTAATAATATAACCTTCTTCGTTCAAATATGATGTAGAAAAATAAACGTCGTAATTTTCTTCGCCAGCGGAAAGGTTAAGTGAATAATTTTCACGTTTTCCTTGTTGCTGTAAAGCATCATACCAGTCTAAACTTTTAAAAATTACATCAGCCTGTGGATTTAATTTCCCATCCAGTCCAATAATATCATCATTTTCAACGTCGAAAGGATTATAACCTAAACGGCCATAAATATTAGCTGATACTTCTGTGGCAGCATCTGATTCTGTCATTCCGCCTGCAATCAATGAATGTTTATAGGATTCGCCCATCAATTCGTAGTATTCACCAGGGCTTGCTTTTTCATAAAAAGGAATACCCGGGCTAACAACACCTACATCGACAGAAGCATTTACTTTAACACCTTTTGTGTTTACTCCGCTTTTGGTTGTAATCATAATAACACCATTAGCGGCACGCGAACCATAAAGAGATGTTGAAGCGGCATCTTTTAAGACTGTCATAGACTCTATGTCTTCAGTATTAAGATTAGCAATAGATCCTTCATATTGAACTCCATCAACAATATACAATGGTTGAGTTGTTCCATTTAATGTACCAACACCACGAATAACAATTTGTGGTGAAGAACCAGGCTGACCTGAAGCGGACAAGACCTGAACACCAGAAGTGGTACCTTCAATTGCTCCAAGAGGAGAAGTTATTTTCCTGGTTTCAAGTTCTTTGGAGCTAATTAACTCTGCTGATCCGGTAAAAGCTTCTTTTGTTGTAGTACCATAGGCAACAACAATAACTTCATCCATTTCAAGCACTTCGGCTACCATTTGTAAATTAATAACAGACCTTCCGGCAATTTGTTCTTCAGCAGTTTGCATACCAATAAAACTAAAAACTAAAGCTTCAGCACTGCTTGGGACCGTTAAAGAATAATTACCATCTATGTCTGTAGTTGTACCAATTGTAGTATTATCTTTTACCACCACTGATACTCCAGGTATTGGCTCACCGGTTTCTGCTTCGGTTACCGTACCTGTAATTTGCATCTGTGCTGCAGCTTGAAATCCAACAAACAGCAAGAATGCAAGAAAGATTGTTAATTTTTTCATAGATAAAAATTTTAGGTTCATAATATAATTTATTCAAATAATTTGACTAATATATATCATTTGGTTTAATTATAATAATAAAAATAAAAAAAATAAAAAAAATAAAAAATGATTCGATAATATTCCAACAAGGTAATCCTATTATATAAAAATCCGAAAAAATAGGTTATAACTTATTTTCAACGATATTTAAAATATAGATTTTCATATCTTCGGTTTTTTTATCAATGTCGTTAGCTTTTCTAATAATATCTTTTATAAAGTTTTTATCATCCAACCCTGCGGCATTTATTTTTACATTTAAAAAAGCTCCTTTTACACAAGACCTTATTGCAAGTGCGCCAACGCCCGCATCGGAAACAGAATTAGGATTACCAATTTCTGCCATTGCTTTAATCACTTCTAATGATTGATGTGCTACCTCCATTACCCTGAATGGCACCATGATGGCATTTTTAGTGGCATCTTCTATGGCCTTTTTTCTTAAAGCTTTTTCTTCATCTGTTTTCCTGGGTAAACCAAAAGCATCCATAATTTTATTGAAAGCATCGGTATCTTCATCAACCAGTTTTAATAACTCTTCCTGGTATTGCATTCCTTTCTCCGCCCAGTCGGAGAATTCTTCCCAACGGCCGTCCCAACCGCGTTTATGAGATGATAAGTTAGCTACCATGGTTCCTAAAGCAACACCCATTGCTCCCATATAGGCTGATACTGAACCGCCACCGGGTGCCGGTGATTCAGATGCTGTTTCATCAGCAAAACCGGCTACGGTTAAATCCACAAGTTTCTTTTTCTTTTGACCGGCAGCCATTTTGTATTCAATGATTTTCTCTTCGGGCTTAAATTCATACAAATCATCTAAACCAAGCGATTTAACTGCGATTTTTATGATATCTTTTTCAGGAATACCCACCGAACGGTTTTGTTTACGCAAGAAATATTTTCCTGCATCAATCATTGCTTTTAATGGCACTAATCCAACCAATTCGGAACCCGTAACTCGAATACCTCGGTCATCAGCTCTTTTACAAACTTCATCAAATGCTTCGTGTACCGAAGTGATAGAAATATTGGTTAAATTCATTGATATTTGTGCTACACCGTATTCGTCAATAAACCATCCAATGGCTTTTACTGCTTTTAAAGTACCAGGAATCCAGACTTTATTTCCTTTTTCATCCAATACCGGTTTTCCGGTAAGTTTACCTCCCTCGCGCTTCACTCGTCCTTTTTCTCGAACATCAAAAGCAATAGCATTGGCTCTTCGGGTAGATGTGGTATTTAAATTAATATTGTAAGCTACTAAAAAATCCCTGGCGCCAACAGCAGTAACACCAGATTTAGCATTAAATTCTGCAGGCCCGAAATCTGGTTTCCATTCGGGTTTGCTCAATTTCTCTTTTAACCCTTCGTATTCACCGGCCCGACAATTGGCAAGATTTTTACGAACATCTTTGAAAGCAGCATTTTCATAACAATATATAGGTATGTTTAATTCTTCGCCGATTCGCCTGGCAAGTTTGCGGGCATACTCAACAGTTTCGTCCATACTAATTCCTGCAACGGGAACCAAAGGACAAACATCAGTGGCACCAAACCGAGGATGTGCTCCTTTATGGTGACGCATATCGATTAATTCGGAAGCTTTTTTTACAGCCATAAATGCTGCTTCGCACACTTCGTCGGGTGTACCCACAAAAGTAACTACTGTGCGGTTGGTAGCTTTTCCCGGGTCAACATCTAAAAGGCTAACTCCTTCTGCAGATTCAATTTCGTTGGTTATTTGTTTGATAATTTCCATGTCGTTCCCTTCGCTAAAATTGGGAACACATTCGATTAGTTGTTTCATATTTATTTTGTTTTTTATATTAAATTTATCTGAGATTAAAATTAAAATCAAACATACAAATTAAGCGTTTAATAAAATTAACCACAAAGGATGCGCTAAGTTCATCACTAAGGCACACAAAGTTTTACATAACTACTCTTTTGATACCATCTTTTAAATGTCGCACATTAAAATTTGCAAGCAAACCTAATTTACATCCTGATAATTTAAGATATGTGAGTATTTGAGCCATATGAATATCACATAATACATCAACAGATTTTATTTCAACAATTACTTTATTCTCTACGAATAAATCTATTCGATAACCGGCATCAAGTTTCACATCTTTATATACAAGTGGTAAAGGTTTCTGCTTTTCCACTTTCAATCCTAAATGCAAAAGTTCATAATAAAGACACTCTTCATAAGCACTTTCAAGCAATCCAGGACCAAGTGCTGTATGAACCTGAAAAGAACAATCTAATACTTTTTTGAAAACATCTTCAATATTCATAATTATTCAATTAAAAAACTTCGTGTTTACTTCGTGAAAATACTTTGTGCGACTTTGTGGTAAAAAAAACATACGCTATATATTATAACCTATTAGTATTATTATATTTTTTATAAAATTTTTCCATTTAATATTACTGTATCGATTAAATGACTTGTATATGCATATGGCATGAATTCATAACCCGTAATTTTTTTGGTAATATAGACATTTGCTTTTTTGCCTTTTGTAATACTCCCCATTTCATCACTTATGCCCATGGCATAAGCACCATTAATGGTTGTTGCATTGATCACTTCTTCGGGAAGCATTCTTAATTTAATGGTTCCAAGCGACATAATAAATTTCATATTGCCCGACGGAGATGACCCGGGATTGTAATCAGAAGCTAAAGCAACAGGCAAGCCAGCTTCAATCATCTTCCGCACCGGAGGGTCGATCATTCCAAGAAAAAAAGCTGCGCCGGGCAATAAAGTAGGCATTGTTTCCGAATTTTTTAGTGCTTTTATTTCATCATCACCGGTAAATTCGAGGTGATCTACTGAAAGCGCTTCGTATTTAACACCCACCTGGATACCGCCGGAGTAATCTAATTCATTGGCATGAATTTTAGGTCGTAAACCATATTTTAAACCCGCCATAAGTATCCGGTCGGTTTGTTCTACGGTAAAAAAACCTTTATCACAAAACACATCAATATAATCTGCAAGGCCTTCACTGGCAACCTGCGGGATCATTTCGTTGATAACCAAATCAACATATTCATCTTGTTTGCCTTTATATTCGGCCGGAACAGCATGAGCTCCCAAAAAAGTTGATTTAATAGTTATAGGCGTTGTTTCTTTTAACCGTTTAATAACCCGCAGCATCTTCAACTCATCCTCAACAGTTAATCCATAACCACTTTTTATTTCTACAGCACCGGTTCCAAATCCAATAATTTCATTGATACGCGCTAATGATTGTTCATATAATGAATCTTCGGATGTATTATGCAATAGTTTGGCTGAGTTTAAAATTCCTCCCCCGCGTTTGGCAATTTCTTCGTAAGATAAACCACGAATTTTATCGCTATACTCAATTTCACGGCTTCCGGCATAAACCAGATGCGTATGCGAATCGCAAAAAGAAGGAAATACTAAGCGCCCTTTAGCATCAATGGTTTCACCATCAAAATTATTAATATCCAACTCATCCATTTTGCCAAAATCGGCAATTTTATCCTCTTCAATCAATAAATAAGCATTATGGATACAATTTAAATTTTGCATTTCTTTTCCTGCAACATATTTTACCGTATCATCCAAAATGTTTACCAATGATTTTATATTTTTTATTAGCAGCTTCATACCCTATATTTTACTGATTAAACTGCTACGAAATTACAAAAATCATCGGTATAAACAGAAAAAATTTCCTGATGTATAAACATTATTCTATTTTTACAGCTTTATTTTTAATGTAAAATTTTCAGAAAATATAGTTATGAAGAAGAAAAGAACCATTCCACACACCTATGTTATTGTATTTTTCATTATTGTTTTTTCAGCAGTTGCAACCTGGTTTGTTCCGGGTGGTGAGTTTGAGAGAGAAACCATTGCATTAAAAGACGGAACAGAGCGAGAAATAATTGTAAAAGATTCTTTTCATTATGTTGAAAATCAACCACAAACCTGGGAAATTTTTTCTGCCTTTTTTAAAGGTTTTGTAGATAAAGCCGATATCATTGTTTTTATATTAATGATTGGTGGTGCTTTTTGGATTATGAATGAAAGTAAAGCGATTGATGTTGGAATATTTTCTTTTTTAAGAAAAACGGAAAAAATAGAGCATCTGAAATTCTTCAAATTCCTCGGAATTAATAATGTGATTATTGTGCTAATCATGCTTATGTTTTCTATATTTGGTGCAGTCTTTGGAATGAGCGAAGAAACCATTGCATTCATCATTATTTTTGTTCCGTTGGCTATTTCTATGGGTTATGATTCTATTGTTGGTGTTAGTATGTGTTTTGTAGCGGCCGGATTAGGATTTGCCGGAGCACTTCTTAATCCGTTTACTATTGGAATCGCACAAGGATTATCTGGAATTCCTTTGTTTACCGGAATAGAATACCGCTTATTTGCCTGGTTTGTTATTAATATTATAGGTATTGCATTTATATTAAGGTATGCTAACAAAATAAAAAAATATCCTAAACTTTCGCCTGTATATGATGATGATAATAAAAACTGGAGAAAAAAAGACCATATAGACCCTGCTCAATTAAAATATTATACCCCGATTTCCGCATGGGTTACTTATGTAATTATATCAACAATCCTGGTAGTAGTATCATTTTTTCATTTTAAAACCACGCTAACCATTGGCAACTCATCAACTACCCTACCTATTATTCCTATTTTAACAGGCTTGTTTATTTTATTGGGCCCATCAATGTTAAAAAAATCGGTTCACTTCTTTATTTTAAACCTTCTGCTCTTTACAATCCTTTTTTTAGTTATTGGTGTGATGGGCTATGCCTGGTATGTAATGGAAATTGCAACGCTGTTTTTTGGTATGGGGTTGGCAGCCGGAATAGCAAGTAGTAATTCTGCCAACAAAATTACCGCCTTATTTATCGAAGGGGCCAAAGATATCTCATCGGCAGCGCTGGTTGTAGGTTTAGCCGGAGGAATTATAATTGTTTTACAGGAGGGTAAAATTATTGATACTTTATTATATTCTGTATCACAATCGATGCAAACTGTTGGAAAGTTTGGATCTATAAGTATCATGTATCTAATCCAAACATTTATCAATGTAATCATTCCTTCGGGAAGTGCAAAAGCAGCATTAACCATGCCTATTATGGCTCCATTCTCTGATTTAATCGGTATTTCAAGACAAGCAACAGTTATGGCTTTCCAGTTAGGTGACGGTTTTACCAATATGATAACACCCACATCAGGCGTTTTAATTGGTGTGCTGGGTGTTGCTAAAATTCCTTATGAAAAATGGGTGAAATGGATTACACCTTTTATGATTATTTTGATTATCTTAGGATTGTTAATCTTAATTCCTACGGTAACGATGGATTTAAGTGGGTTTTAGCAATAAATTAAGATTTATAAATATAGATTAAATAACACAAATTCTTAAATATGCAGAGATCTATTTTATTATCCGTTTTATTTATTTGTTTAAGTTCAGTAGTTTTTTCAGCAAATGACACACTCAAAACAAGTAAAAATAAAGAAGAAAAAATTAAGGATGGCTGGACTTTCGGTGCTGTTCCTGTAGTTGCCTACGATTCAGATTTAGGATTTAAATATGGCGGGTTGGTTAATTTTTATAATTATGGTAAACCTTCCACTTATCCTGAATATCAGCAATCCATTTATGTTGAGATTTCACGTACAACAAAAGGTAGCGGAATCAATCAGCTGTTTTTCGATTCGGAGCATATGTTTCCAAACAGGCCTATTCGAATAACGGGTGATCTTAGCTACCTTACCGAACAAGCGCTCGATTTTTACGGCTTTAATGGATATGAGTCTGCATACTTTATGGATTTTGAAGATAATGAAAGTGATGATTATATCTCACGAATGTATTACCGCTACGAAAGAAAATTATTGCGATTTACTGCAGATTTTCAAGGACAATTACTGGGTGATCATCTAAGGTGGCTCATCGGATTTGCTCATTTTAATCACAAGCTGGGAAGCGTGGATATTGATAAGTTAAACGAAGGAAAAAGTGGTGATGAACTTTTACCAGACACTGCAAGTCTTTACGATAAATATGTAGATTGGGGGTTAATCCCTGCTGAAGAAACTGACGGAGGTGTAATTAATTATTTAAAATTCGGTACCATATATGATACAAGAGATAATGAAGCCAACCCAATGAAAGGGCTATGGTCTGAGGTAGTGATTGTTACTGCACCCAAATTACTTGATAATAATGAAAATACATTTACCAAATTATCACTAATTCACAGGCAGTATTTTACACTTATTCCTTCAAGGTTATCGTTTGCATACAGGGTAGCTTACCAGGGAACAGTTCAGGGAGATCCACCTTTCTATTATCAGCCCTATTTAATTAGTTCTTTCTCCCCTTCTGTATTAACCGAAGGACTTGGTGGAGCAAAATCATTACGCGGCATAAGACGCGACAGAATTGTTGGCGAAGATATTGTATACGGTAATTTTGAATTTAGATGGAAATTCTGGAAAGGTGTAATTAAAAACCAAAATTTTTATTTAGCACTTAGCAGTTTCCTTGATGCAGGCAAAGTAACAAAACCCATAAAGATAGATAAAAGCCTTATTCCCGCTTCAGAAGATTTATCCAATTATTTTGACGAAAGCTCAGATAAAATTCATGCTAGTTCTGGTATAGGCCTTCATGTTGTTTTGAATGAGAACTTTATTGTTGCATTTGATTACGGAATGGCATTTGACAAACGCGATGGCGATAACGGACTGTATATCGGAATGAACTTTTTATTTTAATTGTAAATAACTTAATAGAACACAGATATTATGATAAAATCTTAGCGTCTTGGCGTCTTAGCGATGAAAAATTAGAAAGCAGCAGTCAACAGCGGCAGACAGCAGTAAAAAATCACACACCAATAAATCAACTTGCCTGCCGGAGCTTCAGCGTAGGCATGACTTGCCTGCCGTAAGGCACGGTAAACAAATTTATAATTTTACAATTACATCTTCTTTGCGTCTCTGCGCCTTAGCGAGAAATAAGTAAAAGCGGCAGGAAGCAGCAGCAGTAGACAGTATAAAGCCACAGAATTAAATTTTTAGAAAAATTTTAATATTTCGGCAACAAAAAAGCCCAGGTAATTGCCAATAGCATAACCAATAATTCCTACAGTTAATCCTGAAATAATTATTTCTTTATTTTTAATTGCTCCGGCAATAACTGGAACAAATGGGGGTGAACAAATCAGGGCTGTAGATGTAATCATCACTGTATCAGTATCTATTTTAAAAATCCTGGATATAATTACATGCAAAAACAGTGCTCCAAAAATCACAAAAGAGATATAACCTAAAAGCTCAGGTGTTGTACCATTAAATTTCTCAATATCAGCCATTGAAGCAATAACTACACTAAATATAAGAATTAAATACATTCCCAAATCAAATGTTTTGGCAATTTTATTGATTTTAGGGATAAAAGAACTTATGATACCCAAAGTAGTAATTGTAAGAATAACTACTACCATTTGCGAGTTTTCAGGAACAAGAAAGGAAAGTCCGCCGGCAATAGCAAAAATTAAAACCGAAACACCTAAAGCAACCAGCAACGGTAATCTATATTTTTTATGCCAAAAAACCCAATAATTATTAAAAGATAAATCTTTATCTGAATTTTGTTTAATTTGATATAAATTTTTGTACTTAGGCAAAATATACCAAAAAACTTTTTGCCCGATGGTTAATAGAAACAACAGATAAATTGCAGAAATTAACATATCAAATGTATGCGTAATAATAAATGCCTCGGGGTCAACATCCAAAATCATTTTAATAGAAGCCAGATTAGGTGTGCCACCAGAATATAAACCAACAAGCAAACCTCCAATTTTCCAAAGCTCTTTAATTTCTCCCTTAAAGAGAAAGTAGCCTGCAAAAACTACAATTACTACACTGATTAAAGCAATAATCATAGATAACATCGTTTTTCCGGCAATGGTAACCCATGCTTTGATATTGGCAGAAAATAATAGAAGCGGAATTGCCAGAGGAATAGTAATCGTTGTTATTAGATTTTGAACCTGTTCTGCATTTTCGGGCAATACACCAATATTGCCCAAAATAAGGCCAGTAGCATATGCAATTAATACAGCACCAATCTTATTAAGCACTGAAAACTTATTACATAGATACAATATAATAACGGGAGAAATAATATAAAACAGAGCGAGTAGAATAGCTGCCATATTTCTAGTTTAAATTTTTTAAACCGGAAAACTACGAGTTTATCCTAAAAAACAAAAATTTTTTTAAATTAAAGTAAATACGCTCGTCGGAGCTTTTGTTTATTTTGCGCAACTTAGTGTATAAAATATAAATTTTTAAAATTTCGATAAATACCATTTACATTCAATTTTTTTTTTTGCTGCCATATAGAATAATTTCCGGTAAGCATTTTTGCAAAAAAAGAACTGTACAAAAAGTATTAAAAACTTGTAAATTGATTATTTTTTACTTCGCTAAACTTAGTGTCTTCTTCGTGAAACTTTGTGTAACAATGTTTTGTAATTTTACCACAAAGTCACTCAAAGGAATCACAAAGTAACACAAATACTTTTTAGACAGCTTCCTTCAAAAAAATATCCTTGATATTAGAATCTATGTGTAATATCTCTAAACTCGCAGCACTCATCAAGGTTTTTACTATAAACCGCCATAGCCCTCCTACTCATACCCATGCTAGAGAATCCACCATCGTGGAAAATATTTTGCATCGTAATTTTTTTGGATAAATCAGAAAACATGGTAATGCAAAAATCTGCACACTCATTGGCACTTGCATTTCCTAATGGAGACATACGGTCGGAAAAATCAACCAAATCGTTAAATCCCATAATTCCCTGCCCGGCTGTTGTTGGTGTTGGTGATTGAGAAATGGTATTGATCCGGATATTTTTTTCTCTACCATAAATATATCCAAAACTACGTGCAATAGATTCAAGTAAAGCTTTTGCATCAGCCATATCATTGTATCCGTATAATGTTCTTTGTGAAGCTACATAAGAAAGAGCTAATACTGATCCCCAGTTATTTAAAGCATCTTTTTGACGCGAAACCTGCAAAATTTTATGAAACGATAAAGCTGAAACATCGAGTGTCTTCAAAAAATAATCGTAATTCAAATTATCATAGGTAATCCCTTTTCTTACGTTGGGCGACATTCCGATTGAATGTAAAATGAAATCAAATTTTCCACCGAAATGCTCCATTGTTTTATCAAGCAAATGCTCGATATCTTCCACTTCTGTAGCATCAGCAGGGATAACAATCGTGTTACATGCTTCAGCCAGTTTCTCTGTATCGCCTAATCGCATTGCAAAAGGGGCATTGGTTAAAACTATTTCAGCACCTTCTTCATAGGCCCTTTCAGCTACTTTCCATGCAATTGATTGATCGTTTAAAGCTCCAAAAACTAAGCCTTTTTTACCTTTTAATAAATTAAATGCCATGTTAATTTAGTTTTTGTTATTACAACTTTACAGACAATAAACAATTGGTATTGTTCAATACCTGCAGAATAAAATATTTTAATTACCAAGTAGTACTTTGGCATTCTCAATAGCTGCATCGGTAAGCTCTTTACCACTTAACATTTTAGCTATTTCGTTAACCTGCTCTTCTTTTTCGAGGAGTTTTATATATGTATTGGTTGTTTGATGATTATCTTTTTTATATACCAAATAATGAAAGTCTGCTTTACTGGCAATCTGTGGCAAATGGGTAATATTAATAACCTGCATCCTTGCAGACATTTGTTTAATGATAATTCCCATTTTATCGGCTATTTCACCAGAAGTACCAGCATCAATTTCATCAAAAATAATGGTGGGCAGCGTTTTATTTTCAACCAATATTGATTTTAAACTAAGCATTAGACGGGAAATTTCTCCACCGGAAGCCACTTTTTCAATCTCTTCGGGCATAACATTTTTATTAGCCGAAAACATAAATTTAATGATCTCATTACCCGTAGGTAGAAAATCGTCAACAGGAATCTGTTTAATTTTAAAAGCTGCATTGGGCATACCAAGCAATACCAGTGTCCGTGTAATTTTTTGCTCCAGATCGGGAATAATTTGTTCCCTGTTTTCCGAAATTTGCCGGGCAAGTTGAGTTAATTCATTCTTTTTTAATTCTAATTGCTTCTTAAGTTCATCAGTTTTAAAATCGTATGAATTAATATTTTCAATTTGTGTTTCTAAATCAGTTTTAATTTGCAATAATTCGCCGATACTAGCAACTTTATGCTTTTGTTGCAAAGCATAGATTTGATCCAAACGTTCGCGGATAAATTCTATCCTTTCAGGGTCGTATTCTATTGATTCGTTTAACTGTTCTATTTCATTGCTAATATCTTGTAGTTCGATATAAGCAGACTCTATCCTTTCAGTTAAATCTTCGCTTTCTTTTAAAAATTTAGATATGGTGCTTAAAGCATTTTTGGCTTCTTTCAGATTTAGAATGACAGACAATTCTTCTTCATTTAACAACTGGTAACTTTTCGATAAATTGAGTTTTATTTCCTCTGCATGATTCAATTTTTCGAGCTCTTCTTCCAGCTCTTCCTGTTCTCCGTCGTTTAGTTTTAATGCTTCAAGTTGGTCATATTGAAATTGTAGATAGTCAAGATCTGATTTTGCTTTTTCGGCATTATTATTTAAACGGATATATTCCGATTTTACCTGATGGTATTCTTCATACCTTCCATAATATTGATGAAGCAATGCATCATGCCCGGCATAAGAATCGACCAGAGCCATTTGAAAATTTTCATCACCAAGCAATAAACTTTCGTGCTGCGAGTGAATATCTACCAGGTGAGTACTTAAATCTTTCAAAACGCTTAAATTAACAGGAGTATCATTAATAAAAGCCCTGGACTTACCATTGTCAGCTATTTCTCTTCTTATAATAGTTAAATCATCGTAATCGAGGTCATTTTCATCAAAAAAGGATTTTAACCGATAAGGTTTAATATTAAATTTAGCTTCGACGAAACATTTGCCTGTTTTATCTTTTAAAACAGACGTATCGGCTCTTTGCCCTAAAATTAAAGACAAAGCACCCATCAAAATAGATTTTCCTGCACCGGTTTCGCCTGTAATAATATTTAACCCTTTGTTAAAATCTATCGTTAACTCATTTATTAATGCGTAATTATGAACATTTAAAGATTGAAGCATAAGCTATCTTTAGATTAATTTTTTCTATTACAAACTTACTAAAAAAAGATTTTGATTATTTTAAAAAAATTAATTTACCCAACAAAAAAATAAAATATACTTGATTCGATAAATTATTTTTGCTTAATTTTTTGATATTTATCGCTTCGTGTAGGATCAATTTCGGCAAGAATATTATATACCCTGTCGGCTTCGGACATAAACGATTCGGAAAAAACATTTACAAATTCGTCTGATTTTGAACTCATCAGTAAATCAAAAATAAAAAGATACGGATCGGGTTTTTGACGATATACTTTTTGAAGCAGTTGTAAACTTTCAGCAATTTCTGCTCTTCCCTGAGCTTCTTTAGAACTCATCACATCCAAACCTAATCGGTGATATCTGTAGATAAATTCACGCAATGGACGATACTGGTCGTTTAATAAATTTTCTACCATCCAGTATCTGTTCTTTCGGCTTTCGAATGCTTTCCATCCTTTATCTGGTGAGTTTTGTGCATTGCTTACAATTTGCTCTGCTTTTTGAAAAAATTCAGTTCCGCCATACAACGAAAATGAATCGTAATCTAAACCTATTATAATATAGGCATAATATGCCAGCATTGATGTAAGATTCGAACGATGTTCGTTTATACTAAATTCCAGCGGCTCAAATTCCACATACCGGAACCGGCAGTCATCATCCTTAAAATTTAATATGGTAGTATTATATGAAGTATTATAAACCGGACGCCGGCTCTGAACCTGGATACTCCCACTAAATTCATCGCCGCCATGGTCGGTAAGATTAATCATAATGTTACATTCTATTCTTTCCTCATTCGTAAACACATGATTAGTCCATGCCTGATTATTCATAAATTCATAAATTGCCGTTTGTAAAGTTTGAAAAACCTGTTTATTGGTACCCTGAATTTGCGATGAATTAACCTGGATATTACAACGCAGCTCTTGAGCGATGGTTATCAATGGAAATATAATAACAACAATTGTAAAAATTAATTTTTTCATCATAAAAAGAATCTAAATTTTAAAAAAGGCTAACCAGCTTATTCACAATATCAACGGCAACTTCTTTTTTTGATTTTAATTCAAAGTTTTCCAATTTCCCTGTTTTATCAATAATTGAAATTTTATTGGTATTAAAACCAAATCCGGCACCTTTATCTTTTAATGAATTTAAAACGATAAAATCCAGGTTTTTATTATTAATTTTTTGGGTTGCATTTTTGATTTCATCATCAGTTTCCAAAGCAAATCCAACAATTATCTGGTTTTTCTTTTTGATTTTTCCTAAATAAGCGGCAATATCTTTATTAGGCTCTAAGGCTATATCAAGTTGATCGCTTTTTCTTTTAACCTTTTTATCAAATTTTTGAGTCGGTTTATAATCCGCTACAGCAGCTGACATAATGGCTCCATCACAATTTGCAAAGTGTTCTGAAGCAGCATCAAACATTTCGTCCGCTGTTTGAACATCAATTCTTTTTATCAATGGATGGTCTATTTCTAATGAGGTAGGCCCACTAACTAAAACAACTTCAGCTCCTTGATCTGCCAATTCTTTAGCTAAAGCATAGCCCATCTTGCCTGAGCTGTAATTTCCAATAAAGCGTACAGGGTCTATTGGTTCGTAGGTAGGCCCTGCTGTAACTAGAATACGTTTATTTTTTAGTTTTTTTTTTGTTGAAAAAAAATCAATCACTCTTTGCGTAATAATTTCTGGCTCTTCCATGCGCCCTTTACCCAACAAACCACTAGCCAGTTCACCGGTTCCGGGCTCAATAATAATATTCCCGTACGATTTTAAAATTTCAATATTTTTTAAATTGGCAGTATGCTGATACATATCCAGGTCCATTGCCGGAGCCACCATAACAGGGCATTTTGCAGAAAGGTATGTGGTAAGTAATAAATTATCGGCAATGCCATGGGCCATTTTTCCCATTGTGTTGGCCGTTGCCGGAGCAATTAAATAAAGGTCCGACCATGAACCCAAATCAACATGGCTATTCCATTGTCCATTTTCAGGATCGAAAAAATCAACCAAAATAGGATTTTTAGAAAGAGTGGCCATTGTTAAAGGAGTAATAAATTCTTTGGCCAGCGGGGTCATTACAATTTTTACATTTGCACCTTCTTTCACAAGCAACCTAACAAGAATAGCAGCCTTATAGGCCGCTATACTCCCTGTAATTCCCAATAAAATATTTTTATCTTTTAGCTTCATGAGCTAAATTTTTGGTTACGACTCTGTTTCTTCCGATTCAGGTTTACGGAAATAAATCTGATCGTCAATATACTCTTGCATTGCAATTAAAGTTGGTTTGGGCAAACGCTCATAAAAACGGGAAATTTCAATTTGCTCCCTGTTCTCAAATACTTCTTCCAGGTTATCGGTGTAAGAAGCAAATTCTTCCAATTTTCTGTTCAACTCTTCTTTCATTTCGCTCGAAATCTGATTAGCTCTTTTTGATACAAGAACAACTGTTTCGTAAATATTACCTGTTGCTTTATCAACATCATTCAAGTTACGTGTAACAGTATTAGCCGGAGCTTTTGATTTTTTATAATCCATTCTTTTCTGATTATTAATTTTTTAATTGTGATTGTGATTGATTAAAAATATTAACTGCTTCTTTATAATGGTCACTTTCAGGAAACTCACCAACAAATGAATAGTATTCATCAACGGTTGATTGATATCTTTCAGTCTGTTTATTGTAAACACTATTCTCGGCTAAAAGAAATCTTGATTTTAAGATTAAAAACATCACTTCTTCCCGGTATTGTGAATCAGGATATTTATCCAAACAATTATTTAATGCAACAACAGCAGCCTTATAGTCTCCCAAATCGTAATATAATTTTGCACTAATAAATGATTTTTCTATCAGTTTATTTCTGAGTTCTTCAACATATATCACACAGTCATCTATTCTTTCACTGTTTGGATATCTCGACATATATAATCCAAATAAAGAAATGGCCTGGTAGGTATTGCTTTGGTCTAAGCTTGGCCTGGGTGATAACAAATAATTACAATATGCATTCATATACTCAGCTTCTTCAGCAAATTTACTGTTTCCAAAAGTTCTTCTAAATTCATCAAAATAATAAGCTGCCAAAAGGTAGTTCTTTTGATGAAAGTTACAATAGGCACTGTAAAAATATACTGTATCAGCCTGTTTGGTTCCTCTTAAAACAGGTTTAAGTTGTTCAAATAATCCATCAGCTCTCATATAATCCTCTTCGTCATAATATTCAAGCGCTTTTTGGTATTTCAACTTATAATCACGACTTTTTAGTAACTTCTCATATTTACAGGAAGATACAGCAATCAATAATAGTATGAATACGGGTATTAACTTTTTCATTTTTTTAAACATTTTGCAAATGTACAATTTTAGTTTAAAATGCTAAAATTTAATGTATCTAAACGTATAAAAATTTTAATTTATTTTATACAATTTGCTAATTTTTTAAAAAAACGTACTTTTGTGGCAAAATTATCAATAACTAAAAAATATAAAAAAGTGGATATTTTCGATAAAATACAAAAAAATATGGGCCCATTGGGTCAATACATGGAAGAAGCTCATGGATATTTTACTTTCCCAAAACTTGAAGGAGAGATTCATCCTAAAATGAAATTTCGCGGAAAAGAAGTTTTAACCTGGAGTTTAAACAACTATATTGGTTTAGCCAATCACCCGGAAGTAAGAAAAGCGGATGCTGAAGCTACAAAAGAATATGGTTTAGCTTATCCAATGGGTGCCAGAATGATGTCGGGGCAAACAAGCAAACACGAAGAGTTGGAAAACAAATTAGCAGAATTTGTGGGTAAGCCTGATGCTTTTCTCCTTAATTTTGGCTACCAGGGAATGGTCTCGATTATTGATACTCTGGTTAGTCGAAATGATGTTATCGTATATGATTCCGAATCACATGCATGTATCATGGATGGTGTTTTTCTTCATAAAGCCAAAGGTGGAAAAAGTTTTGTTTTTGCACACAATGACATGGCTAAATGCCAAAAAATGTTAGATTTTGCAACCAAAAAAACCAACGAAACAGGCGGCGGCATTTTATTAATCACCGAAGGAGTTTTCGGAATGGCTGGAGACCTTGGTAAACTAAAAGAAATTGTTGCCTTAAAAAAGAAATACGATTTCAGGCTTTTAGTTGATGATGCGCACGGATTTGGAACCATGGGAGCTACAGGTGCTGGTGCCGGCGAACATTTTGGTGTACAAGACGGCATAGACGTATATTTTGCCACTTTTGCCAAAGCCATGGCAGGAATTGGTGCATTTGTTGCATCTACCGAAGAGGTTGTTAATTTCTTAAGATATAATATGCGTTCGCAGATCTTTGCAAAATCACTCCCAATGCCTTTAGTTATCGGATCATTAAAAAGATTAAAACTTTTAAAAACTGAAAAACAGTTAAGAGAAAAACTCTGGACTGTTGTTAAAGCCTTACAAAAAGGTTTAAAAGATGCCGGATTTAACCTTGGAAAAACAGAATCGCCTGTTACGCCTGTTTATCTATCAGGAAGTGTTCCCGAAGGAACTAATATTACCATGGATTTAAGAGAAAACTATAATGTTTTCTGCTCTATTGTTACTTATCCCGTTATTCCTAAAGGAGAATTATTATTACGATTAATTCCAACGGCAATGCATACGCTGGAAGATGTTGAATATACCATTAATGCCTTTAAAGCGGTACATAAAAAATTAATTGCCGGAGATTATAAATCCGAAACCATAGCGAAAGTATAATTTTGGTTTTACTTTAATTACCAAAGAGCCGCCTTGCATACGTAAGCGGCTCTTTTAATTTTATCCTCGGTATAAAATTACTTTTTTGATGCTAAAAACCTTTCTGCATCGATTGCAGCCCTGCAACCTGTTCCGGCTGCTGTAACAGCCTGTCTGTAATGCGGGTCCATAACATCGCCACATGCAAAAACGCCTTCAACATTTGTTTTTGTTGTGTCTGGTTTTGTTTTAATATACCCAACATCATCGGTTTCTAAATAATCTTTAAAAATATCCGAATTAGGATTATGTCCAATGGCTAAAAAGAAACCATGTATATCAATTTTTACTTCTTCGCCCTTTTTGTTAACCAAAATTACACCATTCACACCACTTTCATCTCCAACTATTTCTTTGGTATTATGTTCAAAAAGAATTTCGATATTTTTGGTATTAAAAACTCTTTCCTGCATCACTTTAGAAGCCCGCATATGATCTTTTCTTATAATCAAATAAACTTTATTAGCAATACCTGCCAGATAAGTAGATTCTTCAGCAGCAGTGTCGCCCCCGCCAACAACAGCAACATCCTGTCCTTTATAGAAAAATCCGTCGCAAGTAGCACAGGCAGAAACTCCCTGGCCTTGAAATTTTGTTTCAGATTCTATACCCAAATATTTTGCTGTAGCGCCTGTAGCTATTATAATAGTTTCAGCCTCAATAATTTTTTTATCATCAATTGTAATTTTAAAAGGACGTTTTGACAGGTCAGCAGCTGTTGCAATTCCAAAACGTACGTCGGTACCAAAACGCTCTGCCTGTTTTTTAAAATCCTCCATCATTCCCGGTCCGGTAATTCCCTCAGGATATCCCGGGTAATTTTCTACATCGTTAGTAGTGGTTAACTGGCCGCCTGGCTCAATACCTTCATATAAAACAGGATTTAAATTAGCTCTTGCTGCATAAATAGCAGCGGTATATCCTGCAGGGCCTGAGCCAACAATTAAACACTTCACTTTCTCAATTACACCATCAACCGGTGATTGTTTTTTTTCTTCGTCCAGATTGTCTAATGATTTAAATAATGCCATTTTTTTAATATTTTAGATGATTGACTAATTTAACGTAATGAATTATTTAGATAAATTAATATCTTAATGATTTAAATTAGCAATAAATATACCAAAATTTAAATGAAATAAAATTTTGCATATTAAGAATTGATAACTTATTTTTGTGAACCGTTTTAGGAAATGCGCTATACAGCAGCATTCCTCAAAAGGTTAAAAACTTCGGGATGTAGCTCAGCCCGGTTAGAGTACACGTCTGGGGGGCGTGGGGTCGCCAGTTCGAATCTGGCCATCCCGACAATTAAAATTTTAAAAAGCTAATGTTTAAGGCATTAGCTTTTTTATTTGAAAAAGCTGACAATCTGTCAAGCTGGCGAAAACAAAATTTTAAAATCAGTTTATTATTTTTTTAAAGCTCACCCCATAAAGCTGTATAAAATTCTTTAAATTTGACTATATTTGATTGAACATTAAAAACTAAAAATTTTTTTAAAATGGATTGACGCTAGTGCTAAGTGTTAGCTAGCGCAGAAAGCCTTAGTAATAATTCAGAAAAACTAAATATTTTTGTCTTACAATGAAGAAGAAAGAATTATTAAATAAAATTAGATTGGCTGTTCAGCAGCATGATGATGCTGCTGAAATTTACTTATATGGTTCAAGAGCAAGAGGAGATAATAAAAAAAACTCTGATTGGGACTTACTTATTCTTGTTGATGAAAACAAAATAACAAACCGAATTGAAGACCGATTTAGGGAGTCTTTATATGATATTGAATTAGAAACAGGACAAATTATTTCTGTCTTGATTTATCCAAAATTCTATTGGAATAATAAATTACAGTATACTCCTTTATATAAAAATGTAAACCATGAAAGTATTCGCTTATGACCAAAAAAGATTATATTAACTATAGATTAGATAGAGCTTATGAAGCATTTGAAGATGCTAAGTTACTTGCAGAACATGACAGATGGAACACTGCTATAAACAGATTATATTATGCTTCATTTTATGCTATTATAGCTTTGTTGATTAAGAATGGCATTGAGACGCAGACTCATGATGGAGTTCGAACTCAATTCAGTTTACAATTTGTTAAGACAGGTAAAATAGATAAAAAATTTGGAAAACTTTTTTCTAAACTATTTGACTATCGCATGAAAGGTGATTATGGAGATTTATTTAATTTCGATAAAGATATTGTAGAACCACTTTTTGAAGAAGTTGAATTATTAATAAAGACAATTAAAGCAGAAATATAAACTACCGTTAACTATTAATCGAGTAGATGGGTAATGGACTATTGACCACCAATGCGCCTCTCACAATTATCTACCACAAAGGCTTAACATTGCAAAATAAGATATCATTTTACTGCCACCTTCGGCAGGCAAATTCAGAAGAAAAGGTACTCAATACCAAAAATAAATTCTTAGTTTACAAACCTGGTGACTTATCGAAATGCTCTAATTACAATTGGAATCACGACTAATAGTAGCAATAAAGAGTGCCGATTTAATGCTTGTTATTAAACAAATTACATGTATATTTGAGATTACATTTCATTTTATTTTTCATTAATTAATCTATTTGCAATATTTTGTAACCACAGATTTTCTTAAATTGGCGTTTTCAACTCAAAATTCTATCTTCGTAAAAAATTTACAGCTGATATCCAAAAACTACTTGTAACTAAATTAAGGCTGTCATAATCATATCAAAAATATATGAAATTTAAAATTTCATCAGCATATGTTCCAACAGGCGATCAGCCCGAAGCCATCAAACAGCTTGTAGAAGGAGTTGAACGGGGCGACAAGTACCAGACCTTACTGGGCGTTACCGGTTCGGGAAAAACATTTACGGTGGCTAACATGATTGAAAAAGTGGAAAGGCCGACACTGGTGCTTAGTCATAACAAAACACTGGCTGCCCAGTTGTTCAGCGAGTTTAAACAGTTTTTTCCTGATAATGCAGTGGAGTATTTTGTTTCTTATTACGATTATTACCAACCGGAAGCATACCTGCCGGTAACCGACACATACATTGAAAAGGATTTATCGATCAACGAAGAAATTGAGAAACTGCGTTTAAGTACTACCTCTTCTCTCCTTTCAGGTCGCAGAGATGTAATTGTCGTTTCTTCAGTATCGTGTTTATATGGAATTGGAAACCCTGAAGATTTTCACAGCAATACCATTGCTGTAAAAACGGGACAAACATTGAACAGAAATCAATTTTTACGTTCGCTGGTAGGAAGTTTATATTCGCGAAGCGAAATTGATTTTAAACCCGGCACATTCAGAGTAAAAGGCGACACCATTGATATTTACCTGGCATACAGCGATCTTGGATACCGTGTCATTTTCTGGGGCGATGAGATTGAAGAGATTGAATCTTTCGATCCGCAAAGCAATGAAATTGTTGAATCATTAGAAAGCGGAATTATTTATCCGGCCAATATTTTTGTAACCACTAAAGAAAGGATGCACCAGGCCATTCGACAAATTCAGGATGATCTTTTTCAGCAGATTGAATATTTCAAATCCATAGGAAAACCTTTGGAAGCCAAACGAATCAAAGAACGAGTGGAGTATGACCTGGAAATGATAAAGGAATTAGGATATTGCTCAGGTATTGAAAATTATTCGAGATATTTTGATGGGCGTAAACCCGGCACCCGACCGTTTTGCCTGCTCGACTATTTTCCTGATGATTTTTTAACAGTCGTAGACGAAAGCCATGTAACCCTGCCGCAAATTCATGCCATGTACGGCGGCGATCATGCCCGCAAAAAAAACCTGGTAGAGTTCGGATTCCGCTTACCAGCGGCCATTGATAACAGGCCGTTAAAATTTGAAGAGTTTGAAGCATTAACCAATCAACTACTGTTTGTTAGTGCTACTCCGGGAGATTATGAATTTGAAAAATGCGATGGATTCTTTGTTGAGCAATTGATTCGCCCAACTGGATTAATTGATCCTGAAATTGAAGTGCGCCCTTCCTTAAATCAAATTGATGATTTGATGGAGGAAATCCATCAAAGGGCTGAAAAAAATCAACGGGTTTTAGTTACAACACTAACAAAAAGGATGGCAGAAGAGCTTACCAAATACCTTACCCGTTTTGATGTGAAATGCCAGTATATCCATTCAGACATAGATACACTTGATCGTGTTGATATTATGGATCAATTGCGCGAGGGTGCCATTGATGTGTTGGTTGGCGTTAATCTTTTGCGTGAAGGTTTAGATTTGCCGGAAGTTTCGCTGGTAGCTATTTTAGATGCCGATAAAGAAGGCTTCTTGCGATCGGCTCGGTCATTGACACAAACATCAGGACGTGCTGCAAGAAACCTGGAAGGGAAAGTAATTATGTATGCCGACACCATTACCAAATCGATGCAACAAACCATTGATGAGACCGACAGAAGGCGCGAGAAACAACTTAAGTATAACGAAAAACACGGAATTACGCCTAAACAAATTGTTAAAACTTCTAAATCATTGATGGCAGGCAGACATAAAAAAGCTTATGCTGAGCCCGAAAAGCTTAATGTAGCAGCAGATCCGGTGGTTAAATATATGGATAAAAAAGCACTGGAAAAAGCCATAGAAAAAAATAAACTCTCTATGGAAAAAGCGGCCAAAGAACTTAATTTCAAAGAAGCTGCACGATTACGCGACGAAATGTTTGCATTACAGGAATTGCTCAGGAAAAAATAAATCAGAGTTTCTTATTCATTAAAAGAAAAAACGCTACCAAATTATTGATAGCGTTTAAAATTTAAATTTTTAAAAAGCAATTTTATCACAAATAAGTTTTTAATAATTTACTTCGCGAGGTATGCCTAAGCCTTCGAATGGCTTTTTCTTTAATTTGTCTCACCCTTTCACGCGTTAGCCCTAACCTGTCGCCAATTTCTTCAAGAGTCATTTCCTGCACACCAATACCAAAAAACATTTTTAAAATATCGCGCTCACGTCCTGTTAATGTTGCCAATGAGCGTTCAATTTCTTTGATTAGCGATTCGCTAATCAAAGTATTATCAGCATTGGGTGAATCATCATTTTCAAGTACATCGAGCAGGCTGTTGTCTTCGCCTTCCTGAAAAGGGGCATCTACAGAAATATGTCTTCCTGATACTCTCATTGTATCCGTAATTTTATCTTTGGGTAAATCCAGCGAATCGGCGATTTCTTCTGGAGAAGCAACTCTCTCGTTTTCCTGCTCAAAACGTGAAAGTGCTTTATTAATTCTATTTAATGATCCAACCTGATTTAAAGGCAACCGAACAATTCTCGATTGCTCTGCCAATGCTTGCAAAATCGATTGTCTGATCCACCAAACAGCATAGGAAATAAATTTAAATCCGCGGGTTTCATCAAATTTTTCAGCGGCTTTAATCAAGCCTAAATTCCCTTCGTTAATTAGATCGGGCAAGGTTAATCCCTGATTTTGGTATTGCTTGGCAACAGAAACTACAAATCGTAAATTCGCTTTAGTCAATTTTTCTAAAGCAGCCCTGTCTCCCTTCTTAATGCGTTGTGCCAGCTCAACCTCTTCTTCAACAGAGATTAAATCCTCTTTGCCAATTTCGTGCAAATATTTATCCAAAGAGGCCGTTTCCCTGTTGGTAATTGATTTCGTAATTTTTAATTGTCTCATGGGCTATTTGAAAATTTCTGCGAATTTATAGCAAAATGATTTTATTCAATATACATTTTAAACATTAATACATTCGTTTTATAACTACTCAAGTTCCACCCTGTAAACGTAGATATATCTGCCGCCAGGATACATTCCTTCTACCTCTATTTCAACACCATAGCCAATTTTTCTTAGGACCCGTTTAATATCATCAACATGTGCAATTTTTTCACCCTGGATATAAGTAATCACAAAACCTTCTTTTACTCCTGCTTTTTTAAGGGCTCCGTCATCTTTAACATCAACCACTTTAACACCAGTCTCAATTCCTAGTCGCCTTTGATCGCTATTGCTTAGCTTTTGAAAATTAGCACCTAAAATAGCTAAATATTCATCGGCTTTAATAATCTTTGTAGTTCCATGCATATTACGTAATATCACATCGATTTGTTTCTTTTTCTGATCCCTTTTAATGGTAATAATTACTTTTTCACCAGGCCTGTATCTTCCAATTTGTTCGGTTAACTCAGCAACACTATTGATTTTTACATCACTAATTTGTAAGATTACATCACCAGCTTTTAAACCAGCTTCTTTAGCTGCTCCATCATCAGAAACACCTGCTATAAATACGCCCTCAATATTATCCAAATTATATTCTTTGGCCAATTCATTATTAACATCTCTAATTTCAACACCGAGGACTGCCCTTTGCACTTCGCCATATTTAATGATATCGGAAACCACTTTACGTACAATATTTACTGGAATAGCAAATGAATAACCGGAATAGGCTCCCGAAGGAGATAAAATCGCTGAATTAATCCCTATCAGTTCGCTTTGCATATTTACCAATGCTCCACCACTATTGCCCTTATTTACTGCAGCATCTGTTTGTATATACGATTCAATCGGGTATTGCTGATCACGCAAAATGTTTATATTTCGTGCTTTGGCACTTACAATTCCGGCTGTAACTGTAGAAGTTAAATTAAACGGATTACCAACAGCTAAAACCCATTCGCCAATTTTAATATCGTCAGAGTTTCCCATGGTTATAAAAGGCAGATCTTCACCATCAACTTTTAACAATGCCATATCTGTTCCCGGATCTGTTCCTACAAGTTCTGCTGTATAAGTTCTCCTGTCGTTTAAAACGACCTGTATTTCGTCCGATTTCTCGATTACATGATTATTGGTAACGATATATCCATCATCAGAGATAATTACCCCGGAGCCAAATGAAACAGCTGGTTGCCTGTTATATCTTTCACCAAAGAAAAACTCATATAAAGGATTACTTCCATAATAATCGTTTCGCAAATTATATTTTGATGTTACGTGAACTACTGCATTTACACTATTTTCAGCAGCAGCAGTAAAATCAAATATTTCTCCTGACGAATAAACAGGCATTTGTGTAAAATTAACCTGGGTTGAATCATTCAAGAGCCCTAAAGCACTCTTTTTTTTCGCTTTTGAATCTGATTCTGGATGTAATTCCTTTTCGTAAAAATTAGCATATATAATAATAGCCAAAAATGCAGACAACAATGAAATAACTACATTTCCTAATAAATCTTTAGCTTTCATAATAAATTAGATTTAAATTAATAAATTTACTTACTCTAAAATGGTATTTACAAAATTAATACCTGAAAATCATAAAAAATAATACATTTAACAAAATTTAACAAACAATATTTTTTTATAACGATTTTAAAATCAATTTATAATTTTACAAAAAAAAAGCACATGAAGTTCACTTTTTCAAAATATCAGGGTGCAGGAAATGATTTTATAATCATTGATAACAGAGATCATTCCGTTAATTTAACTCAAAAACAAATAGCAAATTTATGCGAACGAAGGTTTGGAGTTGGAGCTGATGGTTTAATGTTGTTAGAGAATCATCCGAAGCTGGATTTTAATATGCGTTATTTTAATGCTGACGGAAACGAAGGTTCCATGTGCGGAAACGGTGGCAGATGTTTGGCCGCTTTTGCAAAATCTTTATCAATTATTGGAAGCAAAACTACCTTTAATACGATTGATGGTGCACATAAAGCTTTAATTAAACAAAAAGATATTGTTGCTTTGCAAATGCAAGACGTAAAAGATGTATTAAAAATTGATAAAAATTATTTTGTAGATACAGGATCGCCGCATTATGTTATTTTTACCCGGAATATTAAAGATATTGATGTTTTTACAGAAGGAAAAAAAATAAGAAACAGTAAACATTTTGCTCCTAAAGGAACCAATGTAAATTATGTGGAAATTAATGATCACAAACTTTTTGTGAGAACCTATGAACGAGGTGTGGAAAATGAAACTTTGTCTTGTGGAACAGGAGTAACTGCAACTGCGATTTGTGCATCGGTTAAACTTAAGTCTGCCAAAGATTCATATGATATTAGTACACGTGGTGGAGTGTTAAATGTTACATTTCAAAAACAGCCAAATAATGCATTTACAAATATCTGGCTTACCGGACCTGCAAAATTTGTTTTTAAAGGCGAATTTGAATTTTAAACACTAGCTAATTTATATCGTCCAATGTAAAACTAAAAATAAAATTACTATGAGAAAAAATTATTTTCTAATCATCTTATTGAGTTTATTCTTTATGCCCTTTTTGACTAAGGCACAAACCACTTCAAATGATAAAGATGAGATTATTAAAAGGCTAAATACTCAAATGGAGTATTTGAACCACCGACTCGACAGGCTTGAAAAGCTTACTGATGATGTTCTTTGGCACCAGAAAGTTGGCGATGTTGCTTTTGTCGATAAAGTTTATATTTACGGGCCACCCAAATGGAAAGAAAAAAATCCAACCGCTATGGGAGCCGGAAATCCATTAAAATTTTGGGCTTACACCTTTATTCCTAAAGATATTGACCCGTCAAAAAAATATCCTCTGATTGTATTACCTCATGGAGGTGTTCACGCTGATTTTACAACTTACTATGCCCATATTATTCGTGAACTAATGGCACAACAATACATTGTTGTTGCAGCAGAATACAGAGGAAGCACAGGTTACGGAAAATCTCATTACGAAAAAATTGATTACGGAGGATTGGAAATAGAAGATGTTAATTCCAGCAGACAATTCATGATTGACAATTATGATATCGTTGATAAAAACCGTGTTGGTATTATTGGATGGAGTCATGGTGGATTAATCACGCTTCATAATATTTTTGAACATCCTAAAAATTATAAGGTAGCTTTTGCCGGTGTACCGGTTAGTGATCTTATTGCCCGCATGGGTTATTATACAGACAGTTACAGGGCATTATACTCAGTTGATTATCATATTGGTAAAACAGCTTACGAAGATGTAAATGAGTACCGTAGAAGATCGCCAGCATGGAACACCCATAAATTTCAAAATACACCGCTGCTAATACATACAAACACCAACGATGATGATGTAAATGTGCTGGAAGTAGAACACTTAATAAAATCTTTGAAAGCAGATGGTAAAAAGTTTGAATATGAGATTTATCAGGATGTTCCGGGTGGACATTCATTCGATAGAATGGATACCAAAG
>CAZSIC010000033.1:0-31615 GCA_964606845.1 uncultured Bacteroidales bacterium | reverse complement strand
ATATCGGGGTTATGATCGCCTTTGTATCTTTTACGGTGCGGAAACATGAAGCTTTCCCACGACTCAGTAAATAGATATGCGTTTTTTTCAGGTAGTTCAACTAAATGGTGTGCATTATTAAAATAGTTGTTACCTAAGAGCCTTTGTGGAGTTCCTCCATCAATAGATATTTTATATGCACCAATAACATTATATCGGTTCGATGAAAAATTTATGGTCTCTGAATCCCACGACCAGCCATCTACATAATCGTTGGCATCATGATAAGTAAGCTGGGTTATTTCTCCGCCTTCAACAGGTAATAAATATACATCGGCATTGCCATTTTGTTCCGATGAAAAAGCAATCCATTTGCCATCGGGAGAAAAACGCGGGTTAGATTCTGATCCATCCATTGCAGTTAACCTGGAAGCTACACCGCCATTGGTATTAACCTGCCATAAATCGTTTTCGTAGACAAAAACAATTTTTTGCCCATCGGGCGAAAGAGTTGGCTCTGTTAAGAAATATGCAGAATTCTGCTGTGCAAAAAGTTTTAAACTAAAAAAACTTATGATAAAAAGGATTGCAATTATTATCTTTTTCATTGAATAAAATTTTATAATGATTAATTATTTCTTTTTCTTTGATGTCCTTTGTATATAAAAAGTTTAATTTTTGAAGTTAATAATAAATCTTTAAAGATCAATTAGAAATTGTTTTTTACTCCCATTAAATACAACGAACCTGTTTTTCGCCCACCTGGAGAAGCCAGATCAGCTATTTTACAGGCAACATTGGGTTGCTCGTGGAATAAGTGTGCCTTTTGCGAAATGTATACCTCCAAATCATTCAAAATAAGAAAATTTGAAGAGTTAAAACCTGAGATAAAACTTCTAGCACAGATTTACAATGGTGTTAAAAAGATTTTTTTGGCCGATGGAAACGCATTCGTGTTATCACCGAATAAATTATTACCGATTTTAGCAGAAATTAATAAGCAGTTCGAACGAGTTCAACGCATATCTTCTTATGCTTTGCCAAAAGATATTTTAAAAAAATCTGAAAAAGAATTGAAAGAATTAAGAGCGTTGGGTTTAAAACTTTTGTATGTAGGTATTGAAAGTGGTGACGATGAGCTTTTAAGATTGATTAATAAAGGCGAAACATTTACTTCTACTCTCGAGGGAATCCGAAAAGCACACGATGCCGGTATAGATACCTCCATTATGATTATTAACGGGTTGGGAGGGAAGCACTACAGTAGGCAACATGCACTAAAATCAGCAGAAATTATTAATCAATTACAGCCGAAATTTCTTTCTACGCTTACATTAAGCATGCCCTTCGGAGAGGGTCATTTTCAGAATCGTTTTTTGGGAGATTATCAGCAGCAAACCGTGAAAGAATTATTTGAAGAGCTGCTATTGTTTATCGAGAATGTAGAGGTGGAGAATGTAATTTATCGGTCAGACCATGTTTCAAATAATCTGGTTTTAAAAGGAGTGCTTGGTAAAGATAAAAACCAAATAATTACAAATTTAAAACAAGCAATTAACTCAACATCAGATGGGATTTATCCATCAACATCATCCATACTGTAATAATTTATTATTTTTGAAACAAACCTTAAAACAAATATTATGGAATTAAAACAACAAAGAACAGTAACTGTATTAGTTATTTTGCTGGCTGTTTCATTAGCCGTTGTTTCTTATTTTGGTGCTTTTGATCCTTTAACTTATGTTCGTGATTCTGCATCAATGGGTGCGCAAGGAATAGGACAGGATATGGTCGATTTGTTTTTTGTAGTGCCACTTTTGCTCCTGTCTTTATTTTTTGCACGTAAAAATAACCGCATTTGGATTTTGGTTTTAGCCGGCACTTTATTTTATATCATGTATTCGTTTATTATTTATGCCTTTGGCGTACATTTTAATCAGTTGTTTTTATTGTACTGTTCCACCCTGGGATTATCTCTTTTTGCTTTTTGGGTGCTGGTTATGGATATTAACAGGCAGGATATAAAATCATGGTTTAATGAATCGCGCATAACAAAAACAATTGCAATATATTTTATAATTGTAGCAGCTATGTTTTATTTACTGTGGTTTAAAGATGTTGTTCCTGCGATTATAAATAATACAGTTCCGGCAACAGTAAGTGATTATAATTTATTGGTTAACCCTGTTCATGTAATTGATATTGCTTTTGCGTTGCCCGGTTTAATCATTGCTGCAGTACTGTTGTTTAAGAGACAGAATCTGGGCTATATTTTTGCCCCGGTAGGACTTATGTTTACAATTATATTAACCATTGCACTGGTAGGAATGGTTATCATGCTTAAAGTAAAAAATGTAAGCGACGATACCTCTTTGGTTGGAATCTTTTTAATCCTTTCAGTCATAAGTACGGTTCTGTTGGTGCTATTTTTCAGAACTTTGAAAAAAAACATTCAATAAGCAGAAACACTACTGTCCGGTAAAAATTTTAATGTCGTACCTACGGCACTTTATGAATTTATTTTTAATTTATTTTTAACCGGACACCAATGAAGTAGAAACACTTAGCTTTATAAAATTTGGTGCTGTTATCGGTTAGCATGCATATGTAGATGCGGATTCGAGGAACTTGTCTGTTCCTTAGCCAGAAGTTTTTTAAAAGCACTTATTTTGATTTGTTGCGTTGAGTTATTGAATTCTGCCACTGTTATTATTATTCTACAACTCGATAGTACTCTTTGCTAAATGCATTGATATGCTGGTCTTTATTCTTCTCGTCATACACTATATAAAATCTTTTTAATATATTAATTTGTGATTGATGACATTGGGCAGCTTCATTTTTCACTTTCCAATATTCTTTTATATTAACAGAAACATCCGGTTTAGGCAATCCATTACTTCCTGTTAACTTTCGTGACAACTCATAACCAGGTGATTTGGAAACTAAAAATCTTTCAAGTTTTTCCGAAAGTGTTATTTGGAATATTTTTTTTGGGGTAAATTTTGAATTATTTCTGTTCTCATTGAAAATTTTTTCTGTCACTTTTGCCGATATTCTATGCTCGGGATGTCCATATCCTCCAATTTCCGAGTCGTATGTAATAAGAATTTGTGGGTTAAAAGAATATATCTTTCTTGTAATCACTTTTTTAATGCTGTCTTCGTGATCATACCAAAAAGCAATGTTATTTTGCATAATATCATCCCATGTATTATTTATAAATCCAGCAATTTCCACTTTTTCTATACCCAATTTTAATGCCGCACAATTCAATTCCTTAACACGGGTTGCATTATGCTCACATAGCGTGAGTAAGTGGATTGTAGACCCTTTATCTTTTAACAAAGCAATAAGTCCACCGGCAATGGTTTCATCGTCAGCATGTGGCATAATTACTAATACCTTTGTTGAATCAGTTATCTCAATATTAAGTTCAGGGATAGAATTGTCCTGAAATGTAGATATTTGGTCATAGTCAACTTTATTATTAGTGCAACTATTTAACAGATGAACTAAAATAATAAATAAAAAAATCGCTATTCGTCTCATATTCAAGTTTTTAATTATTCTATTTTTCTGCTTTAAAAGCATCTAATTGCTTTTGAGTCTCAGAAAGCAATTTTTCCCTTTATTTCAGTATCACCTGTTACCGAAAGTTAATGATAACATAAAAGTATCAGATAACCACATAAACCTGAATTATTTCTGAAGCAGTGTTATCTAGTTTTTAATATTTATTATCTTGAGTGTGGCTTAACTCCATGCATTAAACTCAAGTTATATTTATTTAGAATATAATCAATACTATCAGAATACTCAAATTGATTTCTTTTTAACATTTCATAATACTCCTGAATGATCATTCCAGGTTTAGTATCAGCATGATTCTTTATATAGCTTTCGTAACTCAGCTTTACTTCAGGTAAAAGGATTCTACTTTCCCTATCAAAAAGACTTGTATTATCCATTCCAGTTAAGTAAGTTTCAAGGTAAATTTTTAAAAAGTAATTGGCTTCATCGTTATGCAAATATGTGTCAGGATAATCATTTAGATACTTATCCCAATTATAGATTCTATCAGCTAATTTGTTAAATGATATTAAAAGCATTGCATTTTCTGAAAAACCGTTTTTCAAATCCCTATTTCTTAATTCAAGAAAAGTCTTTAAAGAGGGAGAAGAATTATTTTTAAAAGTTTCGTAGAAGAAGTCTGGTTGAACTTCTACATAGAAATTCCCTTCTGTCGAAAAAAGGTCTAAACCACAGTCATTTAACAGCCCTAAAAACTCTCTTACTTCTGAATCTTCTTCGTGTCTATATAGTTTTTCAGTCAAATTAGGGTATTTTGTTTCTAAACTATCGGTCAAGTTGTTCGATGAAGTATTAAAGAATTCCAAAAATAAATAGTAAGCAGAATCAGCAAGCTCGCCTGAAACACATAACTTATTAATAACATAGTTCTTTAAGACTTTAATGGATGAAATGTCATATTCATTCAAACTATCAAGCAAAGAAGTATATTCATCAAGATTTGTTTGAACTTCCTTTTCTATAACTTGAGTTTCAGTTTCAGATTTGACTGATTTGGATACAACAGTTTCTTCTACTTGCTTTGACTTTTCTTTACAGCCAAAAACTGCTAAAACTAAAAATAGGTAAATAAGCTTTTTCATTGATATAAATATTAATTACTGGTAACGGTTTTTATAATTCTGTATTTGCTTTAAAAGCTTCCAGTTGCTTTTGAGCCTCAGTAAGCGACTTTTCGTAATCTTTTAAGGCTGATTTATATTGTTTCTGTTTCTCTTTCCCTTTTTTCATTCTTTCAGAATTAAGTTAGTTAACAACTTTTACCTTTTTTTTAAATAAAAAGTTACAAAACTGTTAAACGATAGTCAATAGAAAACATAATTCTGTCAAATAAAATAAGAAAAGGAGTTCCCACAGGAATATAAATCTCCTTTATCGGAATTCTATAACTTATTCCATTCACTCTTTCGATTGTCCCGATATCAACTAAAACCCGTAAGTTAACTAAAACTTTTTTTGTAACACGAAGTCTCTCAAAGTTATAGCACGAAGTTCCACAAAGAAAAAACTCACCTAACTTGGTGATACTTTTTGCTATTACTTGGTGGATACGTTGTGAAACTCTTAAAAAACATGCAGATATTAGGATCCATCGGGATTGGTTTTTTTATCAACTTAGCAACGCGATCTCGACCTTAGGGAGTAACAAAAGAACAAATAATAATTATATAAACTTTAATTAAATTATAAGCAATAAATATAAATAGTGGTATTTCTATTTTTCATTAGAAATACGGAGTAATCCAACTTTTTTGTCAATACCAATTTAGGTGAAAGTTCTTTGGTTGAAATGAATTTATATAGAATTTTTACAACTTTTTCAACAATAACCTAAGAATATTAGAAATTATCAAAACCTTAAGTAACCTAGTCTGCATGCATATCGGCATGTAAACCGTCTGGCAGGTTTGTTTTACAAAAGAAATCCTGCCTAACTTACGGATATTAGAAGTTATTGGAACTCAAAAATTGTATATTGTTGTAAATTAATGCTTTACTTTATGTAAATTGAATGCGAAACTTTAGTATTACATAGATTAATCTGATTAGGATAAAAACTTCATAATCAAATCCAAATTCATTTTTTGGTCTGTTTTTTCTGTATTTACAAAGGTATCAGCCAGTTTAGATTTTTTTGATTTTAATTGTTGGATTTTTTCTTCTACCGTTTCCGAAGCAATAAAGCGGTAAACCATAACATTTTTGTTTTGCCCTATACGATGAGTTCGGTTAATTGCCTGTTCTTCTACTGCAGGATTCCACCAGGGGTCAATGATGAAAACATAATCGGCAGCAGTTAAATTTAACCCAACACCACCGGCTTTAATCTGAATAAGAAAAACGGATTTATTTTCAGAATTCTGAAAGTCATGGATAACCTGTTGACGATTTTTTGTGCTTCCCGTTAACATCGAATAAGCATAACCTGATGTGTCGAGGTAATTAGCAAATAGCTGAAGATGTTTTACATAAGCAGAAAAAATAAGCACTTTATGTTTTTCAGCAATTAGATTTTCGATATTTCTCGTAATCTCTTCAAATTTGCCTGATTCTTTCTTGTAATCCGGGTCTATTAAGACCGGATGATTGGCAATTTGCCGTAGTTTGTTTAATCCTTCAATGGCCAGCATTACCGGTTTGTTTTCGTCCGATTCGATATGCTCTAAAATCGAATTCCTGATTTTGGATTTTTCTTCTTCATAAAACGATTTTTGTTCATCGGTCATATCACAGTAAATAACCGATTCTACTTTTTTTGGCAAATCTTTGGCAACTTGTTGTTTGGTTCTCCTTAAAATAAAAGGTTGAATAAATTGTTGCAGTTTTTCTTTTTTAGTTGGATCGGAATACTTTTCTATAGGCTGAATAAATTCATTTTTAAAAAATCGTAAGCTGCCTAACAGCCCTTTATTTAAAAAATTGATCTGTGACCAAAGGTCAGAAAGCGAGTTTTCAATCGGTGTACCTGTTAATACTAATTTATGTTTCGATTTTAACTGTATAATGGATTTGTATATTTTGGAATCAGGATTCTTAATATATTGGCTTTCATCCAGTATCAGGTAAAAAAAGTTGTAATTAATTAATAAATCTATATCGTTTCTGATAATTCCGTAGGATGTAAGTATAATATCAAATTCTTTGAAAACCGAAATATCTTTAGGCCTGTTTTGCCCGGTATATTTAAAACAAGTAAGCGATGGTGTAAATTTTTTAATTTCTTCTTCCCAGTTATGAACCAGTGATGTGGGCATTACAATAAGTGATGTTCCCGATGAACCGGATGAATTGCTGCTTAATTCATCAAAAATACTTAGCTGCGATAAAGCAGGTTTTTGTTCCTGGTGGTTTTCTGAACCATCCGTTTTTCCTTTTGAGTTGAGCAATAAGGTTAATGTTTGAATAGTTTTTCCAAGTCCCATATCATCTGCAAGGCATCCGCCAAAATGATTTTCCTGCAATAGCTGCATCCACGAAAATCCGGTTTTTTGATATGGCCTTAGCTCAGCCTTTAAATTTTGAGGTATTTGATGATGCCTATCGTTGTATTGCGCTATTAAATTTTTATATTTTTCTATGATCGAAAAATCATGATCAGGAACATTGTTTTCCAGCAATCCAAAATGATGTTTTTCAAGAACGATATTTACACCATCGTCTCTGCCAAACTGAAATAATTCTTTATATTTTGAAAACCATTCTTCTGGTAATATAGCCAATTCTCCATTTGGTAGTTTATATTCCCGTTTCCCGGATAAAATATTTTTTTTGAATTTGGTAAAAGGGATCGAGAATTCACCAATTTGAACGAGAATATGAATATCGAACCAGTCGGTTTTTTCCCGCACAGAGGATTGAATGGATATTGGCTGAAGATTGTATGTTTTTTCCATTTTATCCTGCACTATTTCTATGCCATTTTCCCGGATTTGTGCCTTTTTATTGCTTATCCAGTTTACATAATCATGCAGGCTTTCTTGTGGTGCATAATTTTGCTTTGAATAAATTGTGAAAAAAGAATCATCCAAATGATTTAATCCAATAGATTTTAGTGTTTCAACCATTTCATCTTCCCAGGCCTTATCGCGGTTAATTTTATGAAAAATATAGTCTCCATTTTGCTCTTCTAATTTTACTGTTGCATTAGAGCTTTTTTGAGCCCAAAATCTAAAATCGTTATTGTAAATAAATAATAAATTGAATATCGGTTTGTATTCAAGATTCTTTTCAAAACTTAATATAGCTTCCTTTTTTTCAATGGTTTCATTAATTTCAAAGCCTTTAGGTTTAACGTTAAAATTTTTTATGCTTTCCAGTGCAAAAGTTTCAAACCATTTTTTTTCAGATGATTTAGGAATATGGATACATTCTTT
This sequence comes from uncultured Bacteroidales bacterium, assembly GCA_964606845.1. GTDB lineage: Bacteria > Bacteroidota > Bacteroidia > Bacteroidales > UBA12077 > UBA12077. The sequence goes on along the minus strand of CAZSIC010000033.1, from coordinate 23,666 downwards.
AGTAAAGAAAGGGAGCAATTTTTTTGCATTTATGTCATCAAAACGATACAATTGATTAGCAATAATAATCCGGCATGGATTTTCAACCAGGGTTTGTGCAGGTTTATTTAATAAGAGAATTTCTTCTTCACCTTGCTTTACTGTTAGAAAATACTGACTTTCGTGTTCGAGCCGTGTAATGTTAAAAACAGCTTGTGCTTTATTTTTTACCACCTCAATTTTATCTTCTGAATTGATGTATTTGGTTTTTTCTTTATAAAATATTTGCAAATCGGTTTTGGGGAGCAGGTCAATGGCTTTTAGCATTTTCTTTTCAATATAGGGACGAATATATTTATCAGAAAATGGTTTATCCAGTTTTTTTATAAACTCGACGGTAGTTTGTCCTCGTTTTTTAGAGAAAAGCTTATGAAGATTCTGATCGCTGTATTCATCTATCGTATCCAATATCTTTTTTTCAACTTCTGTTAAGCTGTCAATATATTTGCTAATATTTAGTTTGGATATTTTGGCTTCGATATGATAAAAACCATGATTTGGCCTTATGATAACAATGTAAGGAAAAATAATCAAACCAAATAGAGGATGGTCAACAACTCCAATTACCAATTCTTTTTTCATTGCAAATGCAAAAATTAATTTTTTCAAAAGCTATAAAAGTATCAATTTCGAATGATTTGAAATTGGTTTATTCAGTTTTTTTGTCAACAAAAAATAATATAAAATCAAGATTTGATTTTTGTTGAAAAGTTTATGCGAACCTCTATATTGATTATTATCAAAAGTTGGCAGTTAAATGCTGGAGGCGGGCGGCCACGGCTGGTTAATCTGACGTAGCCTAAAAGCTGAAGGTAGAAGCTTTAACGGAGGTAGATTTATTATTTTATAGATATTTTTTTGCGCCTTCGCTCCTCAGCAGTAAAAACAGAACACAGATTCAATCAATTGAATACGCTTTTTGAACAGATAAGCCCAGAACTTTATCTTCATAAATAATTCATAACATCCAATTCAAAAAGACCTTGGTGTCTTCGCGGCTTTGCGGTAAAAAATAGAATACAGATTCACCAATTTACCAACTTGTCTGCCGTATGGCATGGTAAACAAGTTTACGATTTTACAAATACCCTCAAACCTGGTTCGATAAAAAATTACTCACCTTTGGCAAACCGGATTTCTTTATTTTCAATCATCTTTTGCAATTCGGTAAGCATAGCTTGTTCTTGTGAATCAATAAGCCCGTCTTCAAACGATATATCTAGTATTTCATCGTATTCTTCAATAGTGATTTTGTGATCTTCAATCGCTTTATTTATTAATTCGCGCAATCGTTTATTACTTTTAGTTAATGCCATAGTTGAATTATTTTTTTTGCAATTTACAAAATAAAATTAGAATTATTTTAAATAACGTCTCGAATCTTTCAATAGTAAGGGATTGCTATAAATATATTGTACGACACATGATAAGTTTTGTTATTCATAAATCAAAATTATATATTGACCCATTATTTTAAAACCATAAATTATAAATTAAGCATTAGAACCTATGCGTGTTAAACGAATCTTACAAAAAAAAGAAGGCTTTTATGAGTCTTCCGTGGATCTATCACTGCTTGATCCGCTTTTAAAAAAATACAAAAATAAAAAAGGCAGTTTAATCCCTGTATTACAGGGAACACAAAACATTTACGGGTATTTGCCTAAAGAAGCTTTTTTTAAAATTGCTGAAGTAGCAAACATTGAACTGAATGAAATGTTTGGTGTAGCTACATTTTATACTCAATTTAGGTTACATCCTGTAGGAAAGCATATTATAAAAGTATGTCATGGTACTGCTTGTCATGTACAAAACGCCACTGCAATTTCTGAAGCACTGGAAGATGCTTTGGGAGTTAAAGATGGTGAAACTACCGAGGATAATCTCTTTACTTTAGAGTCTGTTGCCTGCCTTGGCTGTTGTTCTCTTGCCCCGGTCATGATGATTGGAGACGAAACATTTGGGAAACTTACCGGAAGCCAGGCAGTTAAAATTGTAAAAGAAATTAAAATTAAAGAAAGTAATTAATCCTGTAAAAGGGAATAATCAAAATATTTTTATATGGAAAAAACGAAAGTTTTGGTAGGTTTAGCAAGCTGCGGAATTTCTGCAGGAGCTAATAAAGTTTATAATAAACTCACAGCTTTAAAACAAGCTGATAAACTTGATATTGAAATAAAAAAAACCGGATGTATCGGAATGTGTTACCGTGAACCACTGGTTGAAATAATTGATCAGAGTGGTTCTTATTTATACGGCGAAATCAATGAAGAAAAGGTTGTAGAAATTTTTGACAAACATCTAAAACAGGGAGAGCCTGTAAAGGACTATGTTGTTAAAAGTGATTTTGTTGAATCGAAAGACGATTCGTTCTGGGACGGACAGGTAAAAATTGCACTTCGCCATTGTGGTGTGATTGATCCCGAAAACATTGATGAATATGAAGCCCACGATGGATACAAAGGAATAAAGAAAATTATTGCTGAAGAAATTAGCCATGAACAGGTTATCCAAACCGTTTTAGATTCCGGAATTCGTGGCCGTGGTGGAGGAGGATTTCCAACTGGATTAAAGTGGAGATTTGCTTATAAAAATCAATCGGATAAAAAATATATTATCTGTAATGCCGATGAGGGAGACCCCGGAGCATTTATGGACAGGTCTTTACTTGAAGGCGATCCGCATGCTGTTATCGAGGGATTGGTTATTGGCGCTTATGCCATTGGTGCTAGTGAAGGGGTAATCTATTGTCGTGCCGAATATCCTTTAGCTATTAAAAGGTTAAATATTGCGCTAGATCAGGCAAGAGAAAAAGGATACCTTGGAGAAAATATTCTTGGGAATAAGGATTTTAATTTTGATTTGTATGTAAAAGAAGGTGCTGGAGCTTTTGTCTGTGGTGAGGAAACTGCATTAATTGCTTCTGTTGAGGGCCAACGTGGAATGCCGCGAAAACGCCCTCCCTTTCCTGCCGAAGCAGGATTATGGGGAAAACCTTCGAATATAAATAATGTGGAAACATTTGCCAACGTCCCTTATATCATATTAAATGATGCCGAATCATTTGGCAAATATGGAACAGAAAAAAGCAAAGGGACAAAGGTTTTTGCCCTTACTGGAAAAATAAATCATGGAGGATCGGTTGAAGTGCCAATGGGTATTTCTATAAGAGATATTATTTTTAAACTAGGTGGAGGAATTACCGGAGGCAAAAAATTTAAAGCCGTCCAGTTAGGAGGGCCATCGGGTGGTTGTATCCCGGAATATCTTGCCGATACCATTGTAGATTATGATTCAGTGAATGCCACAGGAGCTATCATGGGATCCGGAGGAATGGTGGTAATGGATGAAACAACCTGTATGGTTGATATTGCCCGCTTTTTTCTGGATTTTACCTGCAAAGAATCTTGTGGGAAATGTACTTTCTGCCGTGTTGGTACCAAACGGATGCTCGAAATACTTACCCGAATTACTGAAGGACAAGGCGAAGAAGGAGATATTGAAAAACTGGAAGAGCTGGCTTATCAAATTAAAGATAATTCGCTCTGTGGTTTAGGACAAACGGCTCCTAATCCGGTGCTTACTACGATTAAGTATTTTCGACATGAATATGAAGCACATATTCAAGATAAAAAATGCCCTGCATTAAATTGTAAAAAACTGCTTACATACACCGTTGATCCTGAGAAATGTACCGGATGTACAGTATGTGCTAAAAATTGCCCGTCAAATGCAATCGATGGAGAAAGAAAAAAAGTACATTTTATCCGGCAGGATGCATGTATAAAATGCGGTATGTGTTTTACCAAGTGTAAATTTGATGCCATTGTATTATCATAATATAAACTTTTATAACAGAGATAAAATCTAAAAAAGTTTTAAATGAATCATTAACCAAATTACAAACGAAAATGAGTAATCAACTAAATATAATATTAAACGGAAAAAATGTAAAAGGTAATCCTGGTGAGACAATTCTCGAACTAGCCAGGCGCCATGGAGTTGAAATTCCTACACTATGTAATGATCCGAGACTACAACCCTTTTCATCCTGTTTTGTTTGTGTGGTTGAAGTAGAGGGCATGAGGGGTATGCAATCTTCCTGTTCAACGAAAATACAGGAAGGAATGAATATTGAAACAGAAAATGATAAAGTAAAAAAAGCACGTAAAACAGCATTGGATTTATTGGTGAGTAACCATTATGCCGATTGTGAAGCACCCTGTAAGCAAACATGCCCTGCAGGTGTTGATGTGCAAGGATACATTTCATTAATTGAAAAAGGACTTTATAGCGAAGCCATTGGATTAATAAAACAAACCAATCCACTACCTGCCATTTGCGGGCGTGTTTGTGTTCGTCCTTGTGAAGTGGCATGCCGCAGAAATTATTTGGATGAAGAAGCTGCCGTAGGAATCGATTACTTAAAACGATTTGCAGCGGATAAAGATTTACTATCGGAAGCAAGATATATACCAAAAGTAGAACCATCAACCGGTAAGAAAGTAGCAATTATTGGCGCCGGGCCTGGAGGATTGTCCTCAGCTTATTTTTTACAGCAAAAAGGACACCAGTGTGATATTTTCGAAGCCAGTCCAAATCCCGGAGGATGGCTTCGCTACGGTATTCCTGAATACAGATTGCCCAATGAAATCCTCGATAAAGAGGTAGCTGCGGTTACTGAGTTGGGAGCAAACATTTTTTATAATAAAAAATTGGGTGATAATTTAAGTTATAAAGCGTTAAAGGATAAATATGATTCAGTTATTTTAACCATTGGTTCTCAGCGAGGAACATTAATTGGCTGCGAGGGAGATGATGCTGAAAACGTTTTTTCAGGAATTGACTTTCTGCGAAATATGGAAATGACAGGCCAAAAGTATGATTTTTCAGGTAAGACAGTTGCTGTTGTCGGCGGAGGTAATACGGCTATGGATTGTTGCCGTACATCAATGCGATGTGGTGCTGAAAAAGTTTATGTTATTTACCGTAGAACAGAGAAAGAAATGCCGGCAAATCCAATTGAAATTCATGAATCGAAAATCGAAGGTGTGGAGTATCTGTTTTTAACCAATCCGGTTAAAATTAACAAAGATAAAGATGGAAAATTAAAAACCATGACCTGTATAAAGATGGAGCTTGGCGAGCCCGATGCGTCTGGACGCAGGCGCCCAATACCTATCGATGGATCAGAGTTCGAAATTGAACTTGATTTTGCTTTGGCTGCAATTGGCCAGAAAACAGAAGTTAACTTCTTAGATGATATCAATAAATTTTCCGATAATGAAAAATTGGAAGTAAATCGTTGGGGTGATATTGCTGCTGATGAAAATACATTACAGACAGGAATACCATCTGTTTTTGCTGCTGGCGATGGAGTTACCGGCCCGGCAACAATTATTGAAGCCATAGCCCAGGCAAAAATTGCCAGCAGAAGCTGTCATCAGTTTCTTTTAAAACTGCCTTTAGAATCTGAACCTGAAGAATTTATCAGTAGAAAAGATAATTTTAAGGAATTAAGTTCTGATGATTTTTTGGGTAGGTATCAAAAACAATTGCGTGAAGAGATGCCTGTGTTACCAGCCGACAAACGTAATAATTTTGATGAGGTTGAACTTGGGTATAAACACGAAGAGGTAGCTGAACATGAAACAGCACGTTGTTTGGAGTGTGGATGTTCAGAGTTTTTTACATGCGACCTGAAAAAATATTCAACACAATATCATGCCGAACAAGAACGGTTTGGTGGTGATTATCATTCCCATGAAATTGATTTTTCTCACCCTTACATCGAAATAGATAATAACAAATGTATTTTGTGTGCCCGTTGTGTAAGAATTTGTAACGAAGTTGTTGGAGCAAATGCTTTAGGCTTAGTAAATCGAGGATTTGATACGTTTGTTGCACCAAGTATGGGTGGTTCGCTAATCGAAACAAACTGTGAATCATGCGGATTATGTATCTCTACCTGTCCAACAGGTGCTATTACTGAAAATACAGCTTTTAAACCAGGCCCGGTTCAATTGGATACAGTAAATACAATATGTAACTATTGTTCGGTTGGTTGTGAAGTAGCATATGATCATAAATCAGAATTTGTTTGGAAAGCAACCGGAAAAGAAGGATTGGTTAATAAAGATGGCAATATTTGCCGCTATCCAAAGTTTGGGTATCCTGTAATTAACGATTCTAATAGAATTACACAGCCTTTGCTTAAAGTAGATAACAATTTTGAAGTAATTAGTTGGGAAAAGGCTTTTGATGTAATTGCAGACGAAATTGAGGGGGCAGAACCTGATGAAAATGGATTTTTTGCAGGCGCACGATTAAGCAACGAAGAAATGTATTTGATTCAGAAACTGGCTCGTATTGGTGGTAAAACAAACAATATTACCAGCTTTCATTATGTGGGACAGGGTAGAGGCTATGAATCAAATTATAAGGCAAATGTTCCGTTTGAGGATATTAAGAAAGCTTCTAAAATATATTTGCTCGGCTCCGAAATTAATAACGATAATGCTGTAGCAGGCTTTATGGTAAATAATGCCCGTGAAATACATCATGTGCCGGTTGAATTAATAACTGAAAAAGAGAAAAGTGCATTACAGCATAAAGTGGATAAAAACATCAAAATTAAATCTTATTATCATTTTATTAAGGCTATCAATCATTACCTTATTAATAAAGGGTTGCAAAATTCAATGTTTATTAAAGACCGGTGTGAAGGTTTCAAGCAATACACAAAAGAATTACTCAAAGAAAATTATGATGAATTAATCAAAGCCTCTGGAGTATGTTGCCATGAATGCCTGGAAGAGTTTGCCGATAATTATAATAAAGAAATGAATGCAATTATTATTTTTTCTGAGAAATATGTTTCGGCTAATGTAAGTAAAGAATTATTTAACCTGGCAATGATTACCGGGAAATTGGGTAAAACCGCCAGTGGCCTCATTTCTTTAAAAGAGAAAAATAATTCACAAGGACTTTTTGATATGGGCATTTCATCGAAAAACGGAGTTGGTTACACCGATTTAGCGGATAAGAAATTCTCCAGGAAACTGATGAAAAAGTGGAAAATTAAACAACTTCCGGAACTAAATGATAAGTGTACCAAGGATATACTTAATGAAGGATTAATCAAAAAATTCTACATATTTGGCGAAGATCCGATAGGATGTGGTATTGATAAGTCTAAAATTCAGAAATGGTTTGCCGATGCAGAATTTGTGTTGGTTCAGGATTATTTTATGACTGAAACAGCGAAACAAGCCGATTTAATATTACCGGCAACATTTCCTGTTGAGTCTTCGGGAAGTTTTACAAACACACAAAAAAATATTCAAATATTTGAAAAACAGTTTAATGGTAAAGTAGAAAAAGAGAATTACGAACAGTTGTTAAATATTATCCGTAACTTTACTGATAACGAAGATATGAAAACTGTTGATGATATCAGAAAAGAGATATTTGAATTGTTGCCCGAAAAGGATAAATCTGAAAGTTATAGTTTTAATTATACTTTGAAAGATAATTTAAACAAACAATTTAATCACGGATGTGACTATATTGTAAAACAATTTGACGAGGATTTTAACAAAGCATTTAATCATTAAAATGAATAGACATGAAAGAATTTAAAACAATAGATGATATCCTGGATTTTGCTATAAATTCAGAACAAGAAGCTGTAGACTTTTATAATGGCTTAGCCGAAATTTCTAAAACTGAAGATATGCGAAATGTTTTTGTGCAATTTGCACAAGAAGAAATTGGACACAAAGCGCGGTTAACCAAAATAAAAAAAGAAGGTTCGTATCAGGTCGAGCCTACGCAAATTAATGATTTGAAAATTGGAGATTACATGGTAAGTGTAAAGCCATCAGCAGATATGACCTACCGTGAAGCGCTGGTTTTAGCCATGAAAAAGGAGAAAGCAGCATTTAAATTATATCTTGAATTAAGCAAAAGAGCTACTACTGAAGATATGAAAAATATTTTCTTATCGCTTGCACAGGAAGAGTCTAAGCATAAATTACGCTTTGAAATTGAATATGACGAATTTATTTTGAGAGAAAACTAAGAAATAGTGCATAAAATGAAAATAGGCATAACAAAATTGTTGTGCTTATTTTTTTATTTCACCAGTTCATGTAATTTTGTGATGGTTTTTGCTAAATGCTGCTTAATACATAAATTTATAATCTATTAGTTATTTTAATATATAATTGTGTAAAGCAGGCAATTTTTAATGGTAAAACAGGTTTTATATCTAAAGCTTAAAAATATTACCCGTGAGAAGATTAACTTTAATACTATTTATTGTATTTATATTCCAGAGTGTTGCTTTTTCACAAGGCGATACTTTAACCATCCAAAAATCAACCGATAAAGTAAATATTGGCGGGCGGTTGTATTATGTCCATATCGTAGCTAAAGGAGAAACTTTATACTCGTTAAGTAAAACCTATAATATTTCACAAAAAGAAATTGCCAAAGAAAATCCTGAAATTTTCCTGGGTTTACAAGTTGGGCAAGCCTTAAAAATTCCTGTAGAAGATGATAAAAGAGTAAAAGAACAAGTTTCAGAAGATCAGTTTATTTATCATAAAGTAAAAAAAGGGCATACCTTATATTCATTGTCAAAAAAATATGATGTTTCTCAGGATGATATTATTGCCTGTAATCCAGAATCGCGGTATGGAATTAATGTGGGGCAAATACTAAAAATTCCAAAATCACACCGAATCGTAGAGAATATCCAACAATATCCAAAGGATGAAAATATTCAAGATACGGTTAGTGTTGATGATAAATTTTATTATCATATCGTTGAAAGAAAAGAAACCATTTATTCTCTAACCAGAGAGTATGAAGTGTCAGAAGATGAGTTGCTCAAGCACAACCCGTTTTTATCTGAAGGGTTAAAAGTTGGACAAGAACTTAAAATTCCTAAAAAAACCGATGTTGAAAGTATAAGTTTATTTGTTGATTCAGGTGATAAAGAGCAAGATACTACTTACGATTATAAAAGAAGAACTGATATAGCTTATTCTGATTCGCTTGATGCAGAACCTTGTGATACTTTAAGGCTGCTTTCTGAAGAGCCTTTTAATGTTGCACTTTTTTTGCCATTTTATCTGGATAAAAATGATAAAGAATATTATATCGATTCATCAGAAGTGGATGATTTTGGCGAAAAAATCTATGAAAAAATATATTATGATCCCTATTATATTCATCCACGTTCACAAAACTTTGTAGAATTTTACGAAGGCTTTCTTTTAGCTGTTGACAGCCTGAAAAAACGAGGATTGAATTTGAATTTACATGTTTACGATACTCAAAATGATACTTCAAAACTAAAAGAAATTTTGAGTTATCCTACCTTAGAGAGTATGGATTTAATAATTGGGCCAATTTATAATGATGAAGTGAAATTGGTTTCAGAATTTTCTAAAAAACATGCCATTAAAATGATATCGCCTTTATGGGATAATCTTCAATATGTCGACGAAAATCCTTATTTGTTCCAGGTAACACCTTCTTTTGCTTCGCAAATTGATGCGTTTGCTAAGTTTATATCTCAATTCGAAGATAAAAATCTGGTATTTGTACATGATGGAGATTCTTTAAGCTATGGAAATATTCAACTGTTTAAAGATAAGCTTTTTGGTTACTTTAATCCTTCGGTACTGGAAAATATTCAATTTAAAGAAGTTATTTTTAAAGAGAGTATAAATGTCCTGGAACATGCAGCCAGTAAAGAACTTGAAAATATTTTTATTGTACCTTCAAACGATGAAGCCTTTGTTACAAACGTAGTTACAAAATTAAATACATTATTGGCTTTCGATTATTCTGTTAAAGTGTGTGGTCTCTCCAGATGGCAGCGGTTTAGAAATATCGACCCTGAATATTATTTTAATTTGCAGTTATGTATTGCAACACCTTACTTTGTTGATTATAGTAAGAAAAATGTAAAGAATTTTATTCTAAAATATCGCGAAACATTTAAAACAGAACCTCAGCAATATGCCATTCATGGTTACGATGTAGGAATGTATTTTCTTTCAGCGTTTATGGTTTATGGATCAGATTTTGAATACTGTATTCATGCCCACGAACAGGAGCTTCTTCATGCTGATTATAATTTTGTACGTTGGTATATTAATTCAGGGTTTGAAAATACTGGTGTAAGTTTGGTAAAATATCAGGAAAATTATAATATCTCTAAAATTCCTAATCGTTTTCTTCAAAAGCATTCATTTGAAGCAAAATATTAATAAATTTTAAATCAGGATTTTTGCTTTTTCGAATTTTTACTTCTATCTTACTTTAAATTTGATATCCTATTATGATTTAATTTTTGTTGATTTTATGGCTAGTTGCAGAGATATTAAAAAAGATATTAATTTTCTTTCCAGACAAGTAATCGACGAATGCTTTTCTTTTATGGAGTATTCGCCTGTTAATAACCAGGAAAACTTACTGGAAATTTTACACGATGCTGAAATTGTTCGTCGTAATTTATTATACAAAGTTAATCACCCACCCGAAAATGGGAAAGATGTTAAAAGTTATTACAACAGCATTGTTGATGAATTATATCAGCTTAATATTGATCTGATCGAGCGAATTAACAGCCTTTCAAACTAATTTTTTTCCTTTTTGATCAAATTTGCCCTGAAAACCATATCTGTCGATTGTAAAATTTTATTCTTTAAATTTTCCGGATAATCCGGATTTTTATTTAAGAAGATATTGATTTCTGTTACAGCCTCAATTGATGAATGGCCTGAAAAAGTTGCATTAAGCCATTGTGCCGGAAAAAAGATATCGCCTGTTATTTGTAATTCTTGAAGGACATTAAGTGATGGACTGATATATTTTAAACTGGATTGCGCCCTTAACGGATGATTCAGATAATGAACAGCTGTTATTACCCATGGTTCTTTTTCTCTGTTTTTTTCATCCATCAGGGAATTAAAAAACTGATCACGTGTTTTTTCATCGCTCGAAAGGGCTGGACGAATAAAATTAAACCTTTCTTTACGTTCAGTATTATCAATTCTTTCAAATTGAGTATCCAGAATCTCATCAGCATTTTTTATATCGCGTAAAACAAGTTCAAAAGCCAGATCAGTAAAATCACGGGTAGAAAGTTGAAGCTTTTTAATTGTTTTTTCTTTTTGAAAAATCTGCAAAAGATTATTGATTGCATCTTTGTTTAAGGCTATTTTAGTGTAGGTTTTAAAATAGCTTGTTTGTGTTTTTTCAGATTTTGCATCTTGTAATTTACTCCATAGATTTTGTTCTATAATCTCCGAAAAATGTTGCTTTTCTTTTTGGTTAAGAAATTTCCAGAAAATAGTTTGAATATAGCTAAGCATTAAATTTATGTTTTGAGGGTCATTCTCATAATTTAAAGCTTGAATATATGACTCCAGCAATTTTTGTGGTTCTACTTTTTGGTTTAACATGTTTTCCCATATACTAATGTAAAGTGCACATCTTAATAGCTGGTCGTTTATTGTGTGTAAATTGGTAAGCAGATAATTTGTTGAAGCTTTATCAGGCAAAAAATACCCGTAACCCAACCCATCGGCATTGGGAAAAACATAATCAGTAGCAGCTAAAGGCTTTTTTAAGTTAATTATATTAAAGGTATCTTTAGTTTGCGACTGGAAAAAATGGAGCTTATTATTTTCTGAAACTGCCGTTTTTAAATTTTGTATCCATAAACGGCCTTCTTCCTGAGGGTCTTTCTGTTCTATAACAATATTTTGAATTTGATTATTGGCATTATAAGCTTTTTGTACAATATAATGTGGCATACCCGGTTCATAAACCCAAACATTACTCCATGTTTTTAAATCGATGGTTGATTTCTGATCCAGGATTTGAATTAAATGATCCCAGGTAGCATTATTGTACTTATAATTTGCTAAATATTCACGTACTGCTTCCTGTAAAGAATTTTCGCCGGTTAATTGTTCAAGATGGTGCATCATAATAGGCGCTTTGTGGTAAATAATCGGTCCGTATAAAGTACCGGCATTTTTCATATTATCCAGTTGCTGGCTAATTGGATTTGCTCCTTTGGTGCGGTCAATTGAGTAAGATGAAGGGTAATGATTGATTAAAAAGTTTAATTCATGATTTATTTCCGGAAATTGAGGATTTACAATTTTATCGGCCATAAAATTGGCAAAAACCTCTTTTAGCCAAACTTCGCTAAACCATTCCATGGTTACTAAATCGCCAAACCACATGTGGGCAGTTTCATGTGCTATTAAGTTAGCCCGGTTTAATTCATCGCGAATGGTTGCTGAAGGGTCTAAAAAAAGTTTAGAGTCGCGGTATAAAACAGCTCCCGGGTGTTCCATGCCCGAATATTGAAACGAAGGTATTACAATAAAATCAAGCTTTTTAAATGGGTAATCAATTTGTGTATAATTTTCAAGCCACTCCAGGGAACCAAACATCAGATCAAAAATCTTGTCGGTGTTTCTCTGTACTTTTTCAGCATCGCTTTCCCTATGGTACATGGTAATTTCGCGATTGTTATTTTTCTTAGTAACAGTTTCGAATTTTCCGGCAACAAACGAAAACAGATAAGTGCTTATGGGTTCGGTTTTATCGAAAATATATGTTTGTTGATTGTTGTTTGTTTCTTTCTTTATCAGCGGCGCATTGGCTACTGCAACCCAATCACCTGATACTGAAATGGCTGGTTTAAAAACAGCTTTTAATGATGGTTGGTCGAAACATGGAAATGCTGTACAAGCTCTGTCGGGAACAAATAAGGTGTATAAATATTCTTTATTGCGGTTTAAGGCTCTTTCCCCAGCTATAAAATCAATTTCAATTGAATTTCTTCCATTTTCAAGGTGTCTCGAATCAATTATAATATGCTCATTTTTAAATTGGTACTTAATTTTTTCTCCATCTTTTTTTACAGACTGAATGAATTTTGACTTATTTCTGAAATCTAAAATTAACGGGTTTCCTAATTTTTTGCTAAAATCGAAGTGTATCGATACCTTCCCTGTAATAGGTTTTTGAATTGAATCAGGAATGGAAAAAGAAACATCATAAAATATATTTTTAATCTGTTTATTTCTAAGTTTAGCTAGCTCATGGCTTACGCCGGGCTCAATTATTTCCTGAGGTGTTTTTTTACACGATGAAAGGATGAGGAGTGAAGAAAATACAATAATTGTTAAACGGTACAAAGAATAATTATTTTTCATGGCTATGATATTTTATTGACCTCAAAATTATGATTTTGCTTTTCTTATGGCATTGAGAACTTTTTCAAACGAATAGGGTTTTGTTAAAAGTTCATCAAAACCTGCGCTATTATAATCATTAAAAAAATCATCCGGATTATGTGCGGTAAGTGCAATAATTGGTATTCTGTTGAACGGGCCGGGTAAGTTTTCTCTGATATATTTGGTAGTTTCTAATCCGTTCATTACCGGCATTTCTATATCCATTAATACAATATCGATAGTATTATTCTTTAAAATCTCAATTGCATCTTTACCATTTTCAGCTTCGTTTATTTGGTTAGAGATGTCAATTAAAATTTCTTTTAGCAATAGCCGGTTAATAAAAATGTCATCTACAATAAGAAAATTATATTTATTCATTATTAGCCTATTCTGCTTAACGTTTTTATAATGTCCATACTTTTGATTTTTACAAATTTTCCGTCCAGTTCAATTATTTTATCGTTTTTAAACTCTGTTAATGTTCTAATTAAACTTTCCTTGGTTGTACCGGCAAATTCTGCCAGTTCATTTCTGGTAAGCGGTAATTCAAATTTTTCAGAATGATAAATTTCTTCAGAGAAATAAAGAATTAAATCAGCAATTTTACCGGGCAGTTGTTTGTGATATTGTGAAATAAGCCGGTCTACTACAAATAAGTTTTCTTTACTCAAGTTTTTTAGTAAAGTGATAGCATATACTCCATTTTTCTTAAGAAGATCAATAAATGTATTGATATTGATAAATAATATTTCTGATTTTTCAACTGCCGATGCTGAGTATTGAAAAGAAGTTTCTCCAAATATTGAAATTAACCCCAGAAAATTTCCCGGAGTGGCTATTTTTAAGATAATGAATTTATTGTTTTTTCCCTCTTTAAAAATTTTTATTAAACCCGATTTTATAAACATAATATGCGATGTAAGCGTGTTTTGTTTAAAAACCACATCTTTTTTATTGTATTGAACAATTTCACTATTGGCTTTAATGAGTTCAATATCCTCATTTGTAATAATATTTTTATCGGGAAATAAAATATCAAATAAGTCTGCATTTTTTTCTAAAGTCATAAAACCTTGTCATTTTAGTAAAAATATTAAAATCTTTTTAAAAAAAATGATTTAACCTTCTTTTTTTGGTGATGTAAATCATCGTGTTTAGTAATCAATGTCATAGCATTTTTATTGTACGAAAGTGTTTATTCAACGTAAATTTACAATATGAAAAAAGGGTAGATTTTAAATTTAATAAAATTTGACACAATAAACAAACAAAACATTTGTAACCAAATATATAGTTATGATAAAACATAATATTCTGATAGTTGATGATTCTGAAACAAATTTGGTTTTGCTCGAAGCAATTCTTGAAGATGATGGTTTTAATGTTGAAACGGCATATAATGCCAAGGAGGCTGAGGATAAATTAAATTCATTTGTGCCCCATCTTATTCTTTTAGACCTGTTAATGCCTAATGAAAATGGGTTTGATCTTTTGCGAAAAATAAAATTAAATAAGGACTTAAAAAATATTCCAACAATAATAGTTACTGCTTTTGCGAACAAAGAAAATAAAGTGATTGCTAAAGACTTGGGAGCGGTTGATGTTATTGAAAAACCTATAAACATTCCGGATTTTTTAGAAAAAGTTTACAATGCATTAGGAATAAAAAAATGATTTTGCTTCATGAGCTACGATAAAGAAATAGAAAATAAAATAGAATTAAAGGCTTTACTTGATACATACTCTGTTGAGGAAATTGCGGCTTTATTTTCAAGTATAGATAAAAATTTGATTTCATTGCACGAATGTTCAGCCGACGATTTTCTTAAACTTAATGCTGAGTTTAAAAGTATTTATTCAAAATCTAAAATTATTAATGCAAACATTAATAGTGTTTTAGACCATTTCAATGATAATAAAAGCAGTGAGTTTTATAAACAGATAGAAAAGTTGTATGATAGCCTGAAAGCCAGAATTGAGCTTTTTGACTATAAATTAGATATTGCCATTGATGCGTTTGAAAAGATCACCAATCATTTACGGCTGGTATTTTTTCCTTTTAAAAATTATAGTCAGAATTTAATGAGCTTAAAATACCTGGTCGCTAACTTAAACCTTACTATTTCTAATGTTTCCGACGAAGAAAAAAATAAGATTGAACAGCAAAATCAGGTTACCAGCCAAATTATCAACGAAATCAAAACATTGTCAGAAAAAGTTGTAAAAAACTTAAATTATCTTCGAAAAGTATCTAAAATATCTTTGGTTAATTTATATCATATAAAAGAACAAAAAGAAATTAATGTAGAATCTTTAATTATTGATATTCAGCAAGTACTCGATATTTTAAAGAAAAAATATAAAAAGAATCAGGTGTTGATTCCTGAAATAATTGATAGTTCCGAAAAATCTACCCAAAGTGTTAATGATATTATTAAAAAGCTGCAATACCAGGATATCATCCAACAAAAAATGGAACATATTCAAAAAACGCATCGTGATTTAATTAGAGAGTTAGAAGCATTCGAAAACACAAATAAAGACGATACTCATTTAAACGATTTGGCAAAATGTTTCCTTCGGATTCGTGATATTGCAGGTTTGCAGGCTGCTCAATTAATACATGCCAATAAAGAGTACCAGTCGGCTCTTGAAATTATCATCAACCAGTTTTTAAATATTGGTGATAACATGAAATTTATATCACAAAAAGGAGATAAAATTCTTTTTGACGATAATGGGCTTAAATTATATGATGATATAATAGAGCTATTTTCTACAGCCAATAATGTTCTTGATCAGAAATTTAGCCAAAACAGAAAAATTAATCAGGATATTGCGGGGTTAGAAAAACAGCTTAGTGTTATTGATTTGTGTTTTGCAAAATTAAGTGATCTTACTAAAAAATTGGATCAATCGTTTAACGATTCAATTGATTATATTCAAAGAGTTTCTAAAGGAAATAACGAAACAGAAAAGGCTGTTTTACAGATAAAAAATCTTTATTCGGATATCAATAACAATTATACAAAAGTTTATAAAATCTTTAAAGAATTAACTCATATCAAAAATAATTTTCAGGATTTTAAAGAAAATAATGACCAAAATATCTTATCCGACGACTATATAAGCCGGTTTGGAGCATTTGTTGAAGAAATAAAAAGTTCGGGCGATAAAATTGATGAGAAGCTACAGGAAAACAGGCATGTTAGTAGCGATGTCTTGGAAATTATAAAGAGATCAATCGCTGAAATTAAATATTACAAACTTTTTGAAAAAGTTATTGAAGAAATTATAACCGAACTAAATACAATTAATTATAAACTAAAAACTGAAAATCAGGAGTCGGATCTTTCCAAAGAAGAAAATCTAAAAAATTTAAAAGAATATTATACCATGCAAACCGAGCACCTGATTCACGATCAAATTATTCAGGAAAATGAAATGGATATAGCCATTGATTCTGACGAAGATGGTGATATTGAATTCTTTTAATCGTTAAAAAAAAAAAGATATGCAAATAAAATCTGCAAATAAAAAAGGAGTAAAAAAAGTAAATATTTTGTTAGACAAAGAGTTAACCATTTTCTCCATTGAAGAAATAAAAGAAAAAATAATAAAAGCATTTACTGAGCATCAGGAAATTGATTTTACCATCAAAAATGTGATTAACATGGATTTATCATTTGTCCAGTTTCTTTTTTCTTTAAGTAAGAGTGCAAAAAAAATGAAAAAGAAGATTGCTTTTACTACTGATTTAAATGAAGATATACATTCATTATTTAATAATTCCGATATCAATAGAATATTTACAGCATAAAGAAAAACTAATACATCATGAGTAAAAATATTTTAATTGTCGACGATTCTGAAAGTATCCGAGAGGTTGTAAGCTTCACGCTCGAAAACGAAGGCTATAATGTCTTGGTTGGCGACGATGGTACCGATGCCTTAAAATTTCTGGATGGCAGGCCTATAGATTTGGTAATTACTGACCTGCATATGCCTAAAATGAATGGCATTGAATTGATTAAAAATATCAGGGCTATGGATAGTTATAAACGAATACCTATTTTGTTTTTAACAACAGAATCACAGGCTTCGAAAAAAATGGAAGCAAAAGAAGCCGGTGCCACCGGTTGGATTATAAAACCTTTTGTTCCTGCTAAATTAATTGCTGCACTTAAAAAAGTATTACGCTAATGGATAAATTTACAGAAAAATTTATTGAAGAGGCTACAGATAATATAAAAGATCTGGAAGATGCGCTCCTTGTACTCGAAAATGACCCAAATAATAAAGAATTAATCGAGAGGGTTTTCAGGGCTATGCACTCTATTAAAGGTGGTGGTGCCATGTTTGGATTTCAAAAATTGAGTGAATTTACCCACCATCTTGAAAATTTATACGACCTTGTTCGTGAAAATAAATTAAAAGTAACTCATGATCTGCTGGATATTACACTTCAATCTGTCGATCATATGAAAGTGCTGCTTACAAATAATAATTTAGATTCGCCAAACTTAACTGCGCAGCATAATAACTTGATTGTTAGGGTCAAAAAAATTACCGATGCTAAAGAGGAAAATTCAGTACCCCTTACCGATTCTGAAGAAAATGAATTATCGAAACTGAAAACTTATTATATATATTTTGAGCCCAACAAAGATATTTTTAATGATGGTACAAATCCGCTGTTTTTATTGGACGAGCTCCACACATTGGGTGATTGCAAAGTGTATTCACATTTTAATAAAGTTCCTGAAATAGATAAAATTGATATTACAAAATGCTACACATATTGGGAAATATTGCTTGCAACCGTAGAAGATGTTAATACGATAAATGATGTATTTATTTTTGTTGAAGACCAGTGCAAATTGGAAATTAGCGAGGTTGCCGATTTTAATATTTTAATGAACGAAAGAATAGTTGATCAATTAACTGAATTGGCCAGAGAAAAGCATGATATAGGATTATCTGAATTACAGCAAGTAATTAAAAATAATTCAGACAATAAAGAAACCGATTTAAGCGAAATTGAGAAAGCGATCCAACAATCAGGCTCTGTGCCTTCGGTAAAAGAAAATGTTATTTCAAGCATCAGGGTTTCATCCAGTAAACTCGACCGGATGATGAACCTGGTAAGTGAGCTTGTTACCACTCAGGCACGTTTAAGTTTATATGCCGAACAAACCGGCGATTCAGAACTTTCTGCAATTGCAGAAAATGTACAAAAACTATCTCGCCAATTACGCGATAATGCTTTTGATATTGTTTTAGTACCAATTGAAACCATGCTTACCCGTTTTCAAAGGTTGGTAAGAGATTTATCGAAAGAGCAAAATAAAAATATAGCATTCAGTGCCGAAGGATTGGATACTGAACTTGATAAAACCATCATCGAAAGCCTAACCGATCCGCTTTTACATATAATTAGAAATAGTATTGATCATGGAATAGAGTCTGCCGGACAACGCAAGAAATTGAATAAACCGGAGCAGGGAAAAATTCTTTTAAAAGCTTTTTATTCCGGTGCTAATGTTATTATTCAAATTAGTGATGATGGTTCAGGTATTGATCCTGAGAAAATCAGGAATAAGGCTATTCAAAAAGGGTTGATCAGTAAAGATGCCGATTTAACAAAAAAGGAAATTTTAGATTTAGCTTTCCTTCCTGGTTTTTCTACTGCCGATAATGTTACCGATGTTTCAGGCAGAGGAGTAGGAATGGATGTTGTAAAAAGAAAATTGGCAGAGATAAGAGGCGAAGTAGAAATTGATTCGGAAGTAAATGTGGGTACAACACTTACTATAAAATTGCCATTAACATTATCTATAATTGATGGTTTACTGGTTAAAATTGACGATAATCATTATATCATACCACTTAATGCTGTAGATAAAATTTATGCAACAGAGCATAAAAATGTGGTAAACACCTATAATAATATGATTATTTTGGATGGTGAACAAATTCCATTTTATTATTTAAGAGAAGAATTTGACCTGCCGGAAGGTACACAAAGTGTTGAACAGATTATTATTGTAAGCTATTCAGATCATAAAATAGGATTGGTTGTTGATGATGTAGTTGGTGAATACCAGGCAGTATTAAAAACCCTTGGTAAATTATATAAAAAACAAGAAATTATATCGGGTGCAACCATTTTAGGTGATGGTACCGTGGCTTTAGTCGTGGATCCTAACAAAATGATTGCGCAATTTTCTAAAGAAAATATCGAAGACAACAATAAAAATTGGAATTTATGGAAAAAGAAACATTAACCAAGATTAATTCCTATTTGTCATTTAAACTGGGCGATGAAGAATTTGCTGCACATGTTGGCAAAGTGCTTAACATCCTTGAAATGACAAAAATTACGGAAGTACCCAAAGCTCCCGAATATATGAAAGGAGTGATTAATTTACGTGGTACAGTACTCCCGGTTGTTGATACAAGAATTAAATTCGGGATGACTCCTACCGAGTACACAAGCAATACCTGTATTGTTGTAATGGAAGTTGAATTAGATAATGATTTGGTTCAGGTTGGCGCTTTGGTCGATTCTGTTCAGGCTGTACTTGAAATTGACGACAGCCAGATACAACCTCCGCCAAGTATTGGCAGTAAATATAAATCGGAATTTATTTATGGTATGGTAAAAGTTGACGAAAAGTTTATTATGCTGCTGGATATGGAAAAAGTCTTTTCATCCGACGAAATCGTTTCTTTAAAAGAAAAAACCAATGAGGGTGAAATGAAAATGGACAAAAAATCAACAAAAAAGAAAAAAAAGGAATAAATAAAATTATAACAACAACAAGCGAATAAACACAACAACAAACTAATAAATAAAAACTTATGAAATCAATAAACGACTTTAAAATAGGTGTACGACTTAATTTGATATTAAGTATTGTTACTGTAATAATTTTTGCAGTATTTGGAATCTATACTTTTTACAGCCAAAAAGAAAGAGTTATCGAAGATGCTGATGTACGAATGTATGAACAATTAGATGATCTTGTAAATATAATAAAGGTGCAAATTAACGAGAGTCAAAATAGGGTGAATTATGCCATTAAGGCTGCTTATGAAATTTTTTATAATTATGGAGAACCCAAATTTGGAGAAGAAACTAATGATGTAACTGCAGTTAACCAGCAATCGCTTAATTCTAAAAGAGAAACAATACAAAATTTTATACTAGGCGAAAAAGAACTTTATTCTGATTATGAAATTGTCGATAAAATCCAGGAAGCAACCGGAGCCACAGCAACCATTTTTCAAAAAATTACTGGAGGATATTTACGTATATCTACCAATGTAATGAATGAAGAGGGGAAAAGAGCTACAGGAACTTTTATTCCAAACACCTCTGAGGTAGTACGTACAATTGAATCAGGGCAAACATATCAGGGAAGAGCTTTTGTAGTTGATGATTATTATTTAACTGCTTACGAACCTATCTGGATTGATGGACAGGTGCAGGGAATTTTATATGTTGGAATTAAAGAAAAAGACCTTAAGGGGTTAAAACAGATTTTTGACAGCAAAGAATATTTCGAAACAGGATATCCATTCCTTGTATCAAGCGATGGTACTTTTGTTATACATCCTACCGAAGAAGGCGAAGATGCCTCGGGATTTACATTTTTTAAACAGATAAAAAACGCTCAGTCAGATATAGGAAAATCAAGATATAAATGGCCGGAAACTGCCGAAGGAGAGTGGAAATATCAATATTTTGAGTATATTCCTCAAATAGATTCCTATGTAGCTGCATCCTTTTACGAAAATATTTTATTTAAATATTTAAATCAGGTTCGTTTATCAATCATATTAGCCGTAGCAGTTGCTGTAGCTGTGTTTATTTTGGTGGTTACTTTGGTTTCCAGGAATCTTAGCCGTGGATTAAATAAAGGAGTTGATTTTGCTAACAGAGTTGCTGATGGAGATTTAACAGCTACCGTAGAAATAAATCAACAGGACGAAGTGGGAATGTTGGCTAAAGCACTTAACCGTATGGTTGTTCAGTTACAGGAAATTGTCGAAAATGTTAATTTAAGTGCCGATAATATTGCTTCGGCTAGTCAGCAAACGAGTTCAGGATCTCAGCAATTATCTCAAGGAGCTAACGAGCAGGCTTCCTCTGCCGAAGAGGTTTCTTCATCAATGGAAGAAATGGTTTCCAATATCCAGCAAAATACTGATAATGCGCAACAAACTGAGAAAATATCTGTTGAAGCAGCTACCGGAATTAAACAAGTTGCCGAAGCTGCTCAGGAAAGCCTGGAGTCAATTCGCCAAATTGCCGATAAAATAACTGTTGTAAACGATATTGCATTCCAGACAAATATTCTGGCATTAAATGCTGCGGTAGAAGCTGCAAGAGCTGGTGAGCATGGTAAAGGGTTTGCTGTTGTAGCAGCCGAAGTGAGGAAACTTGCCGAGAGAAGTAAATTAGCTGCCGACGAAATTGTAGGATTATCAGACAAGAGTGTTAAAGTTACTGAAGAAGCAGGTGGATCGATGATGAAAATTATCCCTGAAATTGAAAAAACATCTAAATTGGTGCAGGAAATCTCTGCTGCAAGTATGGAGCAAAATTCAGGTGCCGACCAGGTGAATAATGCTATACAACAATTGAATCAGGTAACTCAGCAAAATGCTGCAGCTTCCGAAGAGTTGGCTACCAGTTCTGAAGAATTAGCAAGTCAGGCCGAGCAGCTTAAAGAAAATATAGCTTATTTTAAAACTGGTGAAAAAAAGAAAAAAACTAAAAAAATCGAGTTTCAATCGAATATAACGGAAGATAAAAAGAATGATACTGAAAATAAGCAACAGAATCATTTAAAAGAGAATAAAGATCAAGCTAAAAAATCATCAGGAATTGATTTAAAAATGTTTGATAATAAAAATATTGACGACGAATACGAAAAATTTTAAGATAGTTTTAAAAATGGGGCATTCTCATAGATAAATTTTAGGTTAGGGTATCGATTATAATAAATCGACAGGGGGATTGCCCCATCCCCCTTTTTTAATATTAAGTATTAATTTTAAATAAATGGTAGATCAAACATTAAACCAGATTTTTAATGCTAAAATGACTTCCGACGATTTCGATCGGTTAAGTAAATTTATTTTTCAGCAATGTGGTATTAAAATGCCACCTGTAAAAAAAGTGATGCTTCAGAGTAGGCTTCAAAAACGTTTACGGGAACTTAAAATAACTTCGTTTAAAGAATATGCCGATTTTGTTTTTAGCGACATTGGTCAAAAAAATGAGATCATACACATGCTCGATGTTGTTAGCACTAATAAAACTGATTTTTATCGAGAACCCGTACATTTTGATTTTCTAAAACACACAATTCTTCCTCAGTTTGTAGTAACAAATAGTTTTAATAAAAACTTTAAAGTCTGGAGTGCAGGCTGTTCAAGCGGCGAAGAGCCCTATACAATAGCTATTACACTAAATGAGTTTAAAAAAAATAACCCAAAATTTGATTATTCAATATTAGGAACTGATATTTCAACCCAAATACTTCAAAAAGCTATATTGGCTGTTTTTAAAGAAGAAAGGATTATAAATATCCCATTAGAAATAAAGAAAAAATATTTTCTGCGAAGCAAAGACCAGTTGACCAAAACTGTTCGTGTGACTAAAAACTTAAGAGACAAAGTAGAGTACAGAAGATTGAACTTTATGGATGAAACGTATAATATTTCTGATGTTTACGATGTGATTTTTTGCCGCAATGTTTTAATATACTTTAATAGAGATACTCAGGAGGAGGTAATTAATAAACTTTGCTATAAGCTGAAAAAAGGAGGGTATCTTTTTATTGGCCATTCTGAATCTATTTTAGGAATGAATGTTCCGTTAGAACAAATAAGGCCAACAATATTTAGAAGAAAATAGAAAATCATTTTTTAAAAATAAAGATTATGAGCGAGCTAACCGACCAGGAATTAATTGATGAATTAAAAAAAAGATTCGATCAGAATAAAAAAGCACTTAAAGAAGTGCAGAAGCTAAACGATGAGCTTCATAAAGTAAACAAGAAGCTCGAAGAGTCCGAAGCGCTGAAAAGTCATTTCATTTCAAACATCACTAATGAAATAATTAATCCTTTTGCGTCAATTCTTGCCTTGTCGAAAAATATTCTTTCTGTAGAAAAGGAAAATTGGAAAAAGGTGTTTTCAATGGTTTCATTGATATATTCAGAGGCCTTTAATCTTGATTTTCAGTTAAGAAATATTTTTGTGGCTGCAAAAATTGAAGCTGGTGAAATTTTTCCCGAAATACTGAATGTTGATGTTAAACAACTACTGGAT
>CAZSIC010000032.1:0-32228 GCA_964606845.1 uncultured Bacteroidales bacterium | reverse complement strand
CTTGAAAACAGGTATTTTTTAAATCACTAAAAATAATATTTCAAAAACAGGGTTATTTATTTATTTTAGAGTTTTATTTTGAGGATAAAAATTAGACTATTATGAAGAATTTCCGGTTTTATAATATCCTGGTAGGATGGATTACTTTTTTAATTGCAGCCATTGTTTACATTTTAACCATTGAACCAACAGCCAGTTTTTGGGATTGTGGTGAATTTATTGCTTCGGCCTACCGATTAGAAGTAGGCCACCCTCCCGGAGCACCTTTTTTCATGATTTTAGGAAGGTTTTTTACGCTTTTTGCCGGAGAAGCTGAAAATGCAGCTAAAATGGTAAATTTACTTTCTGCCCTTGCAAGTGCATTTACCATCCTGTTTTTATTTTGGACCATTACTCATTTGGTGAGAAAAATTTTTATTAAAGAAAATGGATTTACAACTGGAAATATAATAGCTATTATTGGCAGTGGTTTAGTTGGCGCCTTAGCTTATACATTTTCTGATACTTTTTGGTTTTCAGCTGTTGAAGCCGAAGTATACGCTACTTCATCATTGTTTACGGCCCTTGTTTTTTGGGCCATATTAAAATGGGAAAATGAATCGGAAGATAAATATGCCAACCGGTGGCTTATTTTCATTGCTTATTTAATGGGATTATCCATCGGGGTTCATTTGCTAAACCTTTTAGCCATTCCGGCTATTGTTTTTGTGTATTATTTTAAAAAGTACAAGGTTACCAAAAAAGGAGTATTTTATGCTTTGATTGTTTCCGGCATTTTGCTCGGATCAATAATGTATATTTTAATTCCAGGTGTAATAAAAGTTGCTTCCTGGTTTGATTTACTATTTGTTAATGGTTTTGGTTTACCCTTTAACTCTGGAGTTGTTTTTTATGTTTTCATTTTTATCGGATTAATTATTTGGGGATTGCGTTATACGCAGCGTAAAAAACAGGTGGTTTATAATACCATTTTATTAGGCATTACAGTTATTCTTATTGGTTATTCATCGTTTGCCATGATTGTTATTCGTTCATCAGCAGATCCTCCAATGGATCAGAACAACCCGGATAATGTTTTCGATCTGTTATACTATTTGAATCGCGAGCAATATGGCGATCGTCCATTATTGTATGGCCATACTTTTGATGCTCCAATGGTTCGCAATAAGCAAACAAGGCCAGTATATATTAAAAAGGATGGGCGATACAAAATTGTGGATTACAAGATGGAAGTGGAATACGATGACCGGTTTACTACACTTTTCCCAAGAATGTATAGCAGCGACCCAAAACATGTAAACGAATATAAAAAATGGGTAAACCTGTCGGGAAAAGAAATTAATGTTCGGAATCCAAGGGGAGAAAATGAAAAAAGAATAAGGCCTTCGTTTGGCGATAACCTGGCATTTTTCTTTAAATACCAGGTAGGACATATGTATTGGCGATATTTTATGTGGAATTTCTCGGGGCGTCAGAATGATATTCAGGGACATGGCAATGTGCTAAAAGGAAACTGGATTAGCGGAATACCAATGATTGATAATGCGCGTTTAGGCGATCAGGATCAGGTTCCCGAACATCTTAAAGATAATCCGGCACGGAATAAATATTATATGTTACCCTTTATTTTAGGGTTGATTGGTTTATTGTTCCATTATAAGCGAAATAAACACGATTTTGTGGTGGTAATGATGTTGTTTATTCTTACCGGGCTGGCTATTGTTGTATATCTGAACCAATACCCCATTCAGCCCCGCGAAAGGGATTATGCCTTTGCGGGATCGTTTTATGCTTATGCCATTTGGATAGGGATTGGTGTGAGCGGTATCATTGATTTTTTGCGAAGAAAACTGCCAACCTCTTTTTCTGCTATTTTAGCAACAATTATTACCTTAATTTTTGTACCGGGCATTATGGCTAAAGAAAACTGGAACGACCACGACCGATCGGGACGTTATACAACCCGTGATTTAGCGTATAATTACCTGAACTCCTGTAACGAAAATGCCATATTATTTACCAACGGAGATAATGATACTTTTCCCCTTTGGTATGTTCAAGAGGTGGAAGGAATTCGGACAGATATCAAAGTATGCAATTTAAGTTATCTCCGGGCTTCGTGGTATATTGAACAAATGAGCAGAAAATCTTATGAAGCAGATCCAATGCCTTTTTCTTTAACACATGAAAAGATTCATCGCGGGAATAGAGATATTCTTCCATTGATAGATAGAATAGAGCAGCCTGTAGAAATTAGACAAGTCATTGATTTTATTGCCAGCGATGATGAAAAAACGAAAACAAACTCCCCTTTTGTTCGTAACGAAAGAATCAATTATATCCCTACAAAACAATTTAAACTCACCATAGATTCAGCATCTGTTGTAAAACAAGATATTGTTGGTGAAAAATATTACGACAGGATTGTTGATGAAATGCAATGGAAACTGGGAAGCAGCTATTTATATAAAGACGGGATTATGTTGCTTGATTTACTGGCTACAAACAACTGGGAGCGTCCGGTTTATTGGGCTATGACAGTTACAAGTACAAAATATTTTAATTTGCAGAAATATTTTAAAGTCGATGGGTTAACATACCAGCTTGTTCCGGTAGAGTCAAAATCTGAAAGATATTATACCGGCGAAGTTGATTCTGATGTAATGTACGATAATGTAATGAATAAATTTAAATGGGGTGGTATTGGAGAGCGTGATTTATATTTAGATGAAAACAATATTAGAATGTTTTCTAATTTGCGTAGTAGTTTTGGCCGCCTGGCAGAAAAGTTAATAGAAGAGGGGAAACAGGATTCTGCTATTATGGTGTTAGACCGATGTATGGAACTTTTTCCCGAAGAAATTGTACCATTTAATAACACATTAATAAGTGTTATTTCGGCTTACTATCATGCCGGAGATGTTGAAATGGCTAATCAACTTGTAGAAAGGCTTAGCGAGTTAACAATTGGCGAACTGGATTATTATTTTAGCCTGGAACCTGAGTTAACCAGTGGCCACCGTGATATTAATAATGAAATGCAACTTAACATGTACATTCTGCAGGAACTATATTCCATTACAACAAAAAATCAACAACCTATTAGTAAACAGATTGAACAGAAATTTACGGAATATATGCAACGTTATAATTAGATGATTAAAAAAGAGCATCTTGCTGCAAAGATATTTCGCAATCTTACCTGGCATTTTCGCGGAAGGGCGAATGAAATATTTTTAACTTTTGATGATGGGCCCACACCGGAAATTACTCCGTGGGTACTTTCTGTTTTAGAAGATTATAATGCTAAAGCTACTTTTTTTTGCTTAGGCAGCAAGGTGAAAAATAATCCGGAGATTTATCACCAAATTTTAAAATCTGGCCATGTAACGGGTAATCACACCTATTCGCATTTAAGCGGGTGGAAAACACCTAATCAAAAATATTATGATGATATAAAGAAAGCTTCAGCATTTATTGATTCAAAATTATTTCGTCCGCCCTATGGAAGAATTTCTCCTTTACAGCTAAAAAATCTTAAAAAAGAATATCAAATTATTATGTGGGATGTTTTAAGTGATGATTATCATCCCAAAACAAGTCCCCAAAAATGTTTTAAAAATATTGTCAACTATGCCAAACCCGGCTCAATCATCGTTTTCCACGATAATGAAAAAGCCATAGTAAATCTAAAATATGCTTTGCCTGAAATTTTAAAATATTTTTCAGAGCAGGGATTTGTTTTTAAATCGATAGATTCTTCTTTTTAAATGGAAATCCAATCATTCAATGATTAGGGTAATTATTCATAAATGAATTAAGGACGTATTGTGTTGATTAGTTTTTATTATTAATTTTTTTAAACCCTTTTTAACTCATTTAAGATAAAATTGTTTTTTAACGCTGAATTTTCGGAAATAATTTAATTAGTAAACTATAAACTCAGTTTCTCCACGTCCAGAATGTTGATTGAAATCCATTCCTTCTATAATTGCTTTGGCATTCATTTTTTGGTCGGATGTAAAAAATGAAATGGTTGCCTTTCCAGCATTATTTGTTTTTAAATCAGGATTCCAGTAAAGGGTATTTCTTATATCATAGGTTACAAGCTTTTCCTGATCTGAATTATAGATGGGTGAATAAAATTCGCGCGTTACACTCATTCCTTTATAATTTATCTTATTATCATAAATATTTTTGGGTTTCCCTGACTGAAAATCGGTTGCATCTTTTAATGTTACTTCAATTAACCCCCCTAATGAACCGCCATAGTATTTAGCTGCTGCATCGGGATTTTTAACAATTTTAAATTCTTTAATATCATTTACATTTAAACCGTCAAGCATTCTAATGTCTTCACCCATAGGCATTCCGTCTATAACGATTAAAGCACCGCTTTGATTCAATAATGAGTTATAACCTCTAAATAAAATTTTGTAATCGGAAGTTACCCGAAAATTGGTTGTCATCGATCTTAACAAATCAATAAATCCTCCCTGGCCCGTGTTAGCTGTTGAAGCACTGCTATATATTTTATCACCTTCAATTTTTATTTCATTGTATTTTTTGCGTCGAACAGCTTCCGGTATTTTTACTCTTTTTTTCGCTGTTACGGTAACTTCATCAATAAAGATTGATTGTGCATCGAAATCTTTATAATAATCTTCACGCTCCTGCTTTGTTAATAGGGATTCATATCCATGTGCAGGAGAAAATTTATTGGCAAAAAGGCCTGTATTAAAATGCTGCTTTAATTTTTCGGAGTAGTTGTCATCAGTATAAATATTAACATTGCTTTTACCATTTTTTCTACTGGCTGTGATTAAGATTTCCGCGGTATCTGAAACCGATAAGTATTCATTAGCCGTAAAGTAAAAATACCCATCTTGGTCAGTTGTAGTGTTTTTAACCTTAAATTGATATGGATTAAACAATTGTACATTGGCCTTTTTAACGGGCTTGCCGCGATAATTCTTAACATATCCACCCACAAATTTTTTACTTTTATCATATACAGGCGATAATTGATCAGATTCGATAATTTTTTCCCACTTAAATCTACGCCAGCCTTTGGTTAATAACATTAAATCAGCATAATCATAATTAACACCTTTGGCAGATAGCAAAAAATGATCCGGAATATTTTCCGATAATTCGCCTTCAAATAAGTTGTAACTTATGATGTTGTTAAAGTTATCAGGAATTATTAATGCTTCATCAACAACAGCCATTGAAAGGTTTGTAGAAACCGGTTTGCCCTTGGCATCCGTTACTTCAATCTCTAAATGAACTTTTTCTTTGGGGCGGTAATTATCTTTGTCTGCTTCAATTTTAATGTTCAATTTATTACTTGCGGGGATATATAATAACCGCTCAGCCATTGGAGAATAGTTCTCATTAAAAAGGGTTAACTGGGCTAATCCTTCAGAAATATTTTTAACCGGAATAATCAGCTGATTAAAATTTTTTAGATCAATTTCTTTGCTCCAGTGTATTTCCCCGCCCGAATATAGAATTCCATATACCCTATTGTTTTTAAAATCATTTGAAGCGTTAATATCCAGCGATACAGTTCCTTCTTCTTGATAATCGGTACTTATAGCTATACCCGATTTTTTGGGTTGAGGAAGTGTTATTTTATTTTCGTTAGGATAGGGCTCAATTATCTCGATATGATACTGCTGGTTACTTATTGGATTTAAATAAAATGACCCCAAACCTGGATAAGTAGATCTTATTGTATCAATAGTTTGCCCATGCTGGTTTTTAAGCAAACCGGTTATGTGTACCTGGTTTTCAAAATCATCATAAGCTTCAAATGCAATACGGTTTTTTACGTCAGCAATTAAGTCACCTCCTTCAGGAAAAAATCTGAACAAATAATCTTTTCCCTTTAATGGAACTTTAATTTTATCGCTAACATTATAGTTTAAATAATCGCTTTTAGCTTCGATATAAAGCTGATCTTTATAATTTTTATCAGGGATTTGTAATTTTATTTTAATTTTTCCTTTGTCAGAGCTTTGTGCTTCAATTTTTTCATACTTACGTTTGCCCGCTGATAATGAAATTTCAACAGGGATATTTTCCAGCGGGTGGTTGTCTTTGGTTACCGCCATCAATTCAATATCGATAGAGTCTCCAATTGAGTAATAATCATTCAAATGCTTGAGCACAATTTTGAATTTAGGGATGTTCTCATAAATTCTAATGGTTTTAGAAAAAACATTTGTGCTATCGACATTATGCATAAAATCGGTATACGCAACCAGCCTGTAATCGCCATCATCAAGGTGCATAGGCATAACAAAACTACCGTTGCTTAAACCATAAGAAAGCTTATACAATTCTTGCGTAACCTCTTTATTTTCATTGTTATACAGAGTGAGTGTTAAGAGGTTGTTGTCAAGCGATCGTTTATTGTTAAATTTTGTGGTATAGGCTTTAAACCACAAGGTATCACCCAGCTGATATACATCCTTATCAGTATGCAAATAAACTTTTTCTGTAGTGTTTTTTAGTAAGTAATTTTTTAATTTTTTTTCAATAGAAGAAAAAATTTCTTCTGTTGGAGCTGTAGAAAAACTCAAGAAAAGTAAAGCCAGGGAAAATAATGAAATGAAATACATTCTTGTTCTCATAATTGTCTTCTTTTGATTAGGTTTCTATTATGAAGATTATGATTTAAACGATTTCCCTATACGAAAAAACATGTTTTATAACATTTTTTGATATGAGTATGAAGTGATTAAATCATTTTTTTGGGATCATTCCATGCATCAAAATCTTTTGCTGAAACATATCCTGTTTCCACTGCGGCTTGTTTTAATGTTTTATTCTCCTGGTAAGCTTTTTTAGCTATTTCTGCAGCTTTATCATAACCAATATACGGATTAAGGGCGGTTACCAGCATTAATGAATTCTGTAAATGTTTTTCTATATTGTCTGTATTGGGCTCAATTCCTTGAATACAATTATTGGTAAAAGATAAAGAGGCATCAGCGAGTAAGCTGGCTGATTCTAAAAAGTTTTTAATCATTACCGGTTTAAAAACATTTAATTCAAAATGGCCGTTTGAACCGGCAATATTTATTGTAATATCATTTCCCATAACCTGCGTACAAACCATGGTAAGCGCTTCAGCCTGGGTTGGGTTTACTTTTCCGGGCATAATAGATGATCCGGGTTCGTTGACTGGCAGGTTTAGTTCACCAATTCCACTCCTTGGGCCTGATCCCAGCATGCGAATATCATTTGCTATTTTCATCAGGCTAACAGCCAGGGTTTTTAGTGCTCCGTGCGATGCAACAATAGCATCGTGGGCAGCCAGTGCTTCAAATTTATTTTCAGCAGTTATAAAAGGATGTCCCGATATTTTAGCAATTTCTTTGGCTACCATATTTGCATAGCCCGGGGGTGTATTTAAGCCAGTACCAACGGCCGTTCCGCCAAGGGCTAATTCGGAAAGATGTGTCAAACTGTTTTTTAGGTTTTTTAATCCGTGATCTAACATGGAAACATAACCTGAAAATTCCTGGCCAAGTGTTAAAGGTGTTGCATCCATAAAATGTGTGCGCCCGGTTTTAACAATATTTTGCCAAAGCTTGCTTTTTTCTAATAAAATGTCTTTAAGTTGTGTTAAAGCAGGGATCGTTCTTTGTGAAAGAATTGTATAAGCAGCAATATGCATTGCCGTTGGGAAAGTATCATTCGATGATTGTGATTTGTTTACATCATCATTCGGGTGTATTTGTTTTTTCCCTTCTCCTAATTTATTTCCTGCTAAAACGTGTGTACGGTTAGCAATCACTTCGTTAACATTCATATTGGAATGCGTGCCCGATCCGGTTTGCCATACCACCAGCGGAAAGTGATCATCCAGTTTGCCATCAATAATTTCATCACAAACCTGAATGATGCCATCGGCTTTTTCTTTAGTTAAAACTCCGAGCTTGTGATTTGTTTTTGCTGCTGCTTTTTTCAGTATTCCAAAAGCCCTGATTATTTCGACAGGCATTTTTTGATTGCCAATTTTAAAATTGTTGACAGATCGTTGGGTCTGTGCTCCCCAATATTTATCGGCAGGTACTTTTATGGTACCCATGCTGTCTTTTTCTGTACGAAACATTGTTTTTTATTTTTCAACAATTTAATCATAAAAAGGTTTGGATTGAAGCATAGAAATGAGATAAGGAAACTTTTATCTATCATTTACCTCTCCTTTCATGAGGAGAATGTATTGTTGATTTTTTCTACCAATACATTAAGTTTGGTAGTTTTTCAATCAAAAGTGTTATTACATGAACCTGTTTGTTGCTCCTCTTTTTATAAATAGAAAAACGAATGTCATCCTGAGCTTGTCGAAGGATGACGCTCGCTTTTTTTCGTTTAGTCTGACAGGGTCTCCAGGATAAATAAGTAAAATACTCTACTTATTTCATACTATAAAAATCATTCCCTTTATCATCTACCAAAATAAATGCCGGAAAATCTTTCACTTCAATTTTGTAAATCGCTTCCATTCCTAATTCAGGATATTCAAGCAATTCAACTTTCTTGATATTTTTTTCGGCAAGTACAGCCGCCGGGCCTCCAATGCTTCCTAAATAAAACCCGCCATATTTTTTGCAGGCATCGGTCACCACCTGGCTCCGGTTTCCTTTGGCAATCATAATCATGCTGCCACCTTTGCTTTGGAAAGGATCAACATAAGGATCCATTCTGCCTGCTGTTGTTGGACCGAAAGATCCTGATGGTTTGCCTTTTGGCGTTTTTGCAGGCCCTGCATAATAAATCGGATGGTCTTTGATGTATTGTGGTAAGCCTTCACCATTGTCGATACGTTCTTTTAATTTGGTATGCGCAATATCGCGTCCCACAATAATTGTTCCGTTGAGCGATAATCTTGTGCCTACAGGATGCTTTGATAATTCGGCCAGTATTTCTTTCATCGGCTTGTCCAGGTCAATCATAACCGCTCCGCCTTCTTCCTCTTTACGGTATTTTTCAGGGATAAACCTTCCGGGATTATCTTCCATTTTTTCAATCCATATACCGTCTTTATTGATTTTAGCTTTAATATTTCTGTCGGCAGAGCAAGAAACACCCATTCCAACCGGACACGAAGCACCATGGCGAGGCAGGCGGATGATTCTAATATCGAGTGCAAAATGCTTACCTCCAAACTGGGCGCCTATGCCAAGGTTATAAGCTGCTTGCAGAACTTTTTCTTCCAGTTCAGTATCCCTGAATGCCTGTCCGTGCTCGTTTCCTTTAGTGGGTAGATTATCATAGTATTTGGCTGAAGCCAGTTTAACAGTTTTTAAGTTGGCCTCTGCCGATGTACCTCCAATAACAAAGGCAACATGATAGGGAGGGCATGCCGCTGTTCCCAGAGATTTAAGTTTTTCAACTAAAAAGCTTTCAAGCTTTTCAGGATTTAATAATGCTTTGGTTTGTTGGTATAAATTGGTTTTATTGGCAGAACCTCCTCCTTTGGCAACAAAAAGGAATTTATATTCATCGCCATCGGTGGCATGGATATCTATTTGTGCTGGCAGGTTAGTACCCGAATTTTTTTCGGTATACATATCCAGCGGTACTGTTTGCGAATAGCGTAAATTTTCTTCAGTATAGGTTTTAAATACGCCTTTTGAAAGCGCTTCTTCGTCGCCGCCCCCTGTCCATACTTGCTGGCCTTTCTTTGCTACAATGGTTGCTGTTCCTGTATCCTGGCAAAAAGGCAATTCTCCTTTTGCTGATATTTCAGCATTTTGCAACATGGTTAAAGCCACATATTTGTCGTTTTCGCTTGCTTCTGGATCATCTAAAATTGCAGCGACCTGTTTGATGTGGTCTGTCCGCAACATAAAAGATGTATCACGGAAAGCTGCACCTGCAAGCTTGGTTAAAGCTTCAGGGTCGACTTTCAAAACGGTTTTGCCATCAAATTCGGCAACAGATACATGATCTTTGGTTAATAAATAATATTCGGCTTCATCTTTCCCAACAGGGAATGGGTTTTGATAATAAAACTTTGGTGTTGACATAATACTTTTCGTTTTTTATCTGCACTCGGCAGTTTGTTTGTAACTTAGGTTTTTTGCAAAATTTATGGTAAAATGTTTTTTTGCTAACGCAGAAAAATATTTTATTCAACCGAAAAGATACGAA
The DNA here is from genome assembly GCA_964606845.1 of uncultured Bacteroidales bacterium. GTDB lineage: Bacteria > Bacteroidota > Bacteroidia > Bacteroidales > UBA12077 > UBA12077. The sequence continues at coordinate 22,055 of CAZSIC010000032.1, read as the reverse complement.
AATTATAGGATAGGGTCAATGTTTTTTAAAACATCTCCTAAAACAGCTTTATCATCCTTAAAAATAATAGGCCTGCGGATGAGTTTTGGATTGTCAGTTAAAATTTTTATCCATTCATTATCCGTAAAAATCTTGCCTTTGAGATTTTGTTTATACTCTTTTTCTTGAGTACGAATGATATCTTGTGGTTTTAGCTTCAGCTTTTTTAAAATTTCTTTTAAACTTTTTTCTGTAAAAGGCTGGTCTTTTAGATATTCAATAATTTCAGGTTCAATTCCATTATCTTGAAGGTATTGCAATCCGGAACGGCTTTTTTTGCATCGGGTATTATGATAAATTTTGTAAGACATTGTTAAGAATATATTTTATTCAATTAATGAAAAAATTTCGTCTAATGATTTTTTGGGTTTGGGCTGCAAATCTTTCGAAGCTTTTCCTACAGCTACGAATGCAATAAGGTGGTATGGATTTTCAATGTTGAGGATTTTTTCTAACGATTCTTTGGCCATCATGGGTGCACTAAGCCAACAAGCACCGTATCCTAAATCAACTGCCGAAAGTAGAATATTTTGAATAGCTGCTCCGGCACTCTGCATATCCGGGAAGTTTCGTAATTTGTTAATCTCTTCGTGCGTTAAATTAACACCCTTTTCCAGAACCGATTCATAATCTTCCATTGCCATGGCTATAACAGCTGGAGCATTTTCAAAAAAGGTGGCAAACCATTCTACCTGCGACTTTACATTTTTTGAGGCGATGGATTTATTTTCAGGTAACTGTTTTATTTTTTCAGAGACTTTAGTGGCCAGTTTATTTAAAATTTCCTGGTTGGTAATGGCATAAAATTTCCAGGGCTGAAAATTGTTAACGCTGGGAGCTAATCCTGCTCTTCTTACCAGTTCTTTTAAATCTTTTACAGGTACTTTTTCATCCGTAAAAGTTCTTATACTCGTTCGTTTTTCAATTGATTGCTTTAGTTCCATAGGTGTAGTTTTATTAATTAGATAAATATAAAGATTAATTTTTAGCAGGTAAATTTTTTGGGGAATTTTATTTATATCTTTTGCATTTGCTGATTTTTAGATAATACAGCGATGCGTTGATTTTGTTCATTGTAAATTGTTTTAAACCGGCTGTTCCAATAGCTTCTAATATCCGTAAGTTAGATAATGTTTTTTTTACCACAAAGCTCCTCAAAGAATAACACAATCTTGGCTGCCAGCCACAGCTGATAAACTGGTAAGCAGGTTTCACAAAGCGAAATCTCAACAAACTTGGTGTTTCTTTGTGCTTTAACCCTGTCTGTCGAATTCTATGATAAAAACAAATTTTTGACAAATGGTTAGCAAAGGGAAAATCTATTTTTGTTCATTTTTGACCCTTTCGGCTGTAGCCACTTTCCCTTTCAAGGGAAAGACGCTTTGATTAATAGAACTGCTAAACATTATATTACAGTAGTAAAACATAAGCAAAGCTTTCTCCCCTGAAAAGGGGAGATGCCGATAGGCAGAGGGGTAAAAAAGAAAGATATAAAAAAAAACTGGATTTAATATGGAAATATTTTTAACTTTTTCGGCTCACGGATAGCTATTGTGAAGTCACTCCTGCCTTGCCGAACAGGTAGGTTTGAGAAACGTAGTGAAACTCTTGAAAGAAATGCGGATATTAGTAGCTATCAGGGGACGAATCAATCTTTAGCAATGACGTCTTCATATCTTTTTGAACCGATTTTTAGGAAGATGACCTCAAATGATCCGAATACAATAAAATTTCATTTACCTTTGTGTTACAACCAGCAACTATGAATAAAAAATATCGCTATAAAGCTTTTGGGTTGAATTTTATATCTGATTTTGAAATTCCTGAATTGATACAATCGGATAATGAGCCGGATGTATTTGTAAGCATTGGTACAGCGCCAGCACAAATCAACAATATAATAAAAAAAGGTGTTCGTTACCAGGCCGGGAAAGATGAATTTTTGCTGGAAACCGACCGGATTGCCAAATTTTATATCAAAAATGGGAATAAAATTATTGTAGAGCCGTATAAAAAAGAAATTGATAAAGAGGTGCGGCTATTTTTGCTGGGATCAGCTTTTGGCGCCCTGTTTTTACAACGCGGATTATTGCCCATTCATGGAAGTGCTATTCAATTTGGGCATTCAACCTCAATATTTACCGGGTTAAGCGGTGCCGGAAAATCTTCCATTGCCGCCTGGTTTGTTCAACAGGGATATCAAATTCTGGCTGATGATATCAGTGTTATCAATCATTCGCTTGAAGTAGAACCCGGTTTCCCAAATATGAAAATTTGGAAAGATGTGCTTGAAAAACTGGGAATATCAACAGATTCGCTTTCTTCTATACGTCCTGATATCCAGAAGTATAAATATTCTGTTGAAAACAACTTTTGTTCTCAGCCATTGCCTGTAAAAAATATTTTTATTATCAACCCTAAAAATACGCCGGGTTTTGAGTCAGAAGAATTAACCGGTATTGAAAAGTTTAATGCCATAAAAAACAATACCTTTCGTTATCGTTTTGTGGAGGGATTACAAAAACAGCAGGAACATTTTACGGTGATTAATCGTTTGCTGAAGCAGGTAAAGGTTTATCGTATCAAAAGGCCTCAGGCGCCGGTAATGCTCAAAGAATTTGCCGATTTTTTACTGGAAAATTTTGATCTCAATGCATAAAAAAAATATCATATGGTTGGCCAGCTATCCCAAATCAGGCAATACCTGGTTCCGGATTTTTATTACTAATTTGTTAAGCAACTCCGGCCAACCTGCCAATATTAACGACCTAAAAGAAACAACCATTTCCAGCTCACGCAAAATATTTGACGATTATACAGGGCTCTCTTCTTCGGACATGACGTTTAAAGAGATTGACCGCTTGCGCCCTGAAGTGTATAAATTACAATCGGAAGAATCGGATGAGTTGCTTTTTAAAAAAGTGCATGATAAATATTATTGGGTCGATGAGCAAAAGCCACTTTTCCCTCCAGATATCTCGGAAGGATGCATTTATTTTATGCGAAACCCGCTGGATGTATTGGTGTCTTTTGCTTACCACAGTGCCAAGCCGGTGGATAAAATGCTGAATATCATTGGTAATTCTGATTATGCTTTTTGCGACCGCAACGACCGGCAGGTCAATCAGCTCAGGCAGCTGTTGGGTAGCTGGTCAGATCACGTGAAAAGCTGGACCGAGCAAACAGAGATGCCTGTTCATATCATGCGCTACGAGGATATGGTAAATGACACTTTCGAAACTTTTGCCAAAGCGGTTCGTTTCTTAAAATTCGATTTTGGGAAAGAAAAAATTGAAGAGGCTATACAAAAAAGCGATTTTAATATCCTTACCCGGCAGGAAAAGGAGAGCGGCTTTAAGGAAAAGATGATCAAATCAAAAAAGTTTTTCCGGAAAGGAAAAATTGGTGACTGGAGAAATCATCTCAACAAAAAACAGACGTATGAAATCATTCAAAACCATCGAGAGGTAATGAAAAAATTCGGATATTTGGATGAGAAAGATGAAGTTGTTTTTTAAATTAAATTAAAATTATTAGCGGCAGTAACCAGTTTACCTGCCGGAGGCAGGCAGCAGTAAGCAGTTTGCCTGTCAAATAGCAGCAGGAGGCAGTAAGAATTTTGGAATGCTAAAAAACTTAACGAAACGGTCCAGAAAGGAAGTTATTCAAATTTTCAGCAACTTTTGCCCCTAACCCCTAAAGGGAAAGTTGCTGAAAATCAGAACACCCTTTAGGGCGAGGGGCAATGATGATTTTCAGCTTTACCGTATTAGAAACCTTTTTGGACAGTTTCTGCGAGAAAAAAACATAAAGTAAATAACACTAATGAAACTAACAGAAAAAACCATTATCCAGCGAAACACCGATATTTTAGCCAGCGATATCGACGGCGAAAAAGTAATGATGAGCATTCAGCAAGGCGAATATTACGGACTGGGAAAAACCGGCAGTTTTATCTGGGATAACATTGAGAAACCAATCGCGATTAAAGATTTGGTAGATTTAATTACCGAAAAATATGATGTAAATAAAGCGCAATGCCTAAACGATATCATGCCTTTTTTAAACGATTTGGCAGAAAAACAGTTAATTGTATGTTCATGAGACAGCGAATGAATCTTAAATAAAATTCATTATTACGATTAATACTATATGATTGTTAATTAGTGGTTATCCAAAAAGTCTTTGTGGAACTTCGTGCTTCCTTTGAGTGACTTTGTGGTATAATCATAAAACATTGTTAAACAGAGCTTCACGAAGAAGCCGCAAAGTTTCGCGAAGTAAAAAAATAATCAATTTGCAATTTTTTAACTGACTTATAAGAACAGCTAAAAAACAACGTATTATTACAACCAAATAACGTTCATTAGTCAGCGGATGAGTATCAAATCAAATGCATTATTGCATTAAATGCCGTGGATTTTTAATTAGTAATTCATCCGCTGACTTACTAGAAAAAAAGCTTATTATTACAACCTTTTCGTAATTTTAAACGTCTAATAAAAAGAACCTTTTAGTGTTTCGATTGTTTAAGAAATATTTTAAAACCACTCCGCTTGAAAAACGGTTGCTCCGGCAAACTTTTTTCTGGTTGGTGGTATCGTTTATTTGGGTACGATGGTTGCCGCTGCGTTGGTTTTCGCACCGGTTGGGTGTCTTTCGGAAAGAAACGGATGTTGCATTAGAGGAAGGACAGGAACAGCTGCTTAGAAAAGCGCAACACGCCTTGCGGCGGTTAAAGCGGCGGTTACCCTGGAAAGTAAAATGCTTTGAAGAAGCCATTACCATAAAAAAGGTTTTAAAAAGTTATGGAATAGAAAGCACATTATACCTGGGCGTAAAAAAAGAGGGCGAACAAAACTTAAAAGCCCATGCCTGGCTCAAAGCAGGCGACAAAGTAGTTGCCGGCGAAAAAGGGCACAAAGCATTTAGTATTGTTGGATTTTATAGCTGATAACAATATTTTAATCAATCCAAACAATCGTTTAATCAATATTTTAACTAAAATTTGGTTAATAAGATAAAAAAACAATAAATTTACTATAAAATTAAAAAACTGGTGATAAATGGTATATTTGCACCATTTTTGATGTTGAATAATTAAAAATGTGAAGATATGGAAGAGAAAGAGAGAAAATTGGAAGAGAGAAACGATCATACCAAACTGACCTGGGAAACTCCCAAACTTTATACGTTGGATAAGGAAAGGACTGAGGGTGGAGCTAGTTATATGCCGCAAAACGAAGGTATAACATACTATTCTTAAATTATTAACTATGAAAATAAATTTTTTAATAGTTTTTCTATTTTTATCAAAGATTTTATTTGCTCAAAATTTTAATACTGCAAATTTTTTATCTGGGACTAGTAATCTTAGAATAAATGAATCTATTAAAACATCAAGTAGCATTTTTATTTATGGAGACTTTCTTGGTTCTTTGAATCAGCCTGAAAATATAATTGCAGATGGAAGGGATATCTTTTTTGCAAAATACGACAACAATTTCAATCATATTTGGATTAAGCATATAGGCGGTTCTTCAATAGATATAGCTCAAGATATTGCAATTGACAAAAATAATAATTTATATGTTCTAGGTTCATTTCAAGAAACATGTTCTTTTGATGGAGTAAATGAATTGACTTCAGATGGAGACTATGATGTATTTTTAACCAAATATTCAAATCAAGGAAATTTTATATGGACAAAAAAAATTGCGTTTAATGAAGCACGTCAATTAGGATCTTCTATAGATTATGATGGGAGTAATCTTGTTTTAACTGTTAATTATTCTGATTCAATAAGTTTTGATGGAATTAGTTTTAGTTCTGATTTTGGGATATCCTATGCAAAATTTGACTTGGATGGTAGTTTATTGTGGGCAAAAAATATTATTACAGAAAATACAAATTCTACATTACAATCTGTTAGTGCTTTTGCTGATGGTTATTACTTTAATGGAAGAATTAGAGGAACCGCTTCTTTTGATTTAGGAGACTACACAAGTAATAATAGTAGTTATGCAGATGTGTTTTTATATAAAACAGATTTTAATGGAAATGGTCAATGGTTAAGGCGTTCCTATGGAGATGGAAATGCTTTTACAGGAACCATAACGCAAGATAATTATGGAAATATATATTATACCGGGTTATTTAATGGAACCGGAATAGAAGTTGATTCAACAGCATCTTTAATTAGTCATAATATTGAAAATAGTGGAAGTTCCGATATTTTTATTTTTAAATATAATAAAAATGGGAATTTAATCTGGGCTAATGGCTATGGCAAAGAAGGAACAGATTGGGCAAGGGACATAAATTTTACTAATAATTTTTTATATAACACAGGATATTTTTCTGATACGATTATTTTTGATCAAGATACTTTAATTTCTTCATTGACATCCGATCAAGATGCATTTATTGGAGTTTTTGATACGAAAGGAAATCCTTTAAGAGCTGCTAAAATTGAAGACTCAGATGATGGAAATGAATCAGGAATGACCCTATCAATTGATTCTGATAATTATATATATTGGGGTGGTACATTCAGATCAACTTCTGTAATAGTTGGAGATAGTACTTTTATAAATCCAAATCCAGGTATGCAGTGTGTATACTTCACAAAAGGAAGTACTCCCTTGTCAAGTGCTTTCACCCAAAAAACAAACCCCACCTGCAATGGCAGTACCGATGGTGAGTTGGTGGTTACGCCCTACTTTGGCGTTTCGCCTTATACTTATTCCTGGAGTCACGATGCAGGGTTAAACGACTCTACAGCTACCGGATTACCGGCAAACACTTATTCGGTTACGGTTACCGATGCCCTCGATTCTACGGCAGTGGCACAACATACTTTAACCGAACCGGGTCCGTTTTATTTTAACCCGGCCATAACAGATGTTACCACTTGTAGTTACAGCGCCGAAGGCGCTATCGATATTACGGTTACCGGTGGCAATGGCGGAAATACTTTTTTCTGGTCATCCAGTGAAGGGGGTTCGGAAGTAAACTTAACCGCCGAAGACCAGTCGGGATTAACCACCGGCCGCTACGATGTTACGGTAACTGATGAGGAAGGATGCTCGGCCGATACAACCATTTATATCACCGGCCCTGACCCAATTACGTTTGGTAATTCGGTGGTAACCCATTATACAGGCCCTACTGCTAAAGGAGCCATTGACCTGGTTTATGAAGGCGGGTCTGGCGATCCGGGCTCATTTACTTTTAACTGGGAAGGCCCATCAGGATTTACAGCTACTACCGAAGATATTACCGATTTGGATTTCGGAAGTTATGACGTAACCGCTACGGATATTAATAGTTGTACTTTCGACACTACCTTTAATGTATTAGATGAATCTGAATTTTATGCTTATATTTCTGAATCAAAAGATGCCTGTCAGGGAACCATTAATGGAAAAGCTACAGTAAGCTTTTTCTCTCCCGACGGACATACAAACATAACCTACCTGTGGGATGCCAATGCAGGCAGCCAAACTACCGCAGAAGCAACAAACCTGGCATCCGGGCAAACTTATTTTGTTACCGTTACAGATACGGATGCAGATCCGGATATTGAAGATGTGGTAAGTGTTTACATTGATGAACTGGCTTATAGTTTTGAAGGATCCATTTCCGGGTCATCAACTACAACGCTCGATTGTTATGGCGATTCGGATGGTTTTATTGATGTAAATATCACCTCTGCTGGTGAAACACCCTACACCTATCTATGGAATACGGGTTCTACAACGCAGGACTTAACCGGTTTAGGAATCGGGACATATAGCATTACAGCCACAGATGCCAACGAATGTCAGTTTACCCTTACCAATCATGAAATTACGCAACCCGACGAAGTGTTGGCCACTGCCGAGATAGTCAGCCGCCCCAGCTGTAACGGCGATTATGATGGTGAATTAACCGTAGACCGCAGCGGAGGAACATCACCTTATAGTTACCAGTGGAACGATCCGGGAAGTCAGATCGAACGAGATGCAACCGGATTAGATGCCGGATTTTATACAGTTACGGTAACAGACTCGAAAGGATGTAAAAAATCATCGAGTGTAAACTTAACAGAACCTGATGCAATACAGGTAAGTAAGAATGTTTTTAATGTTTCATGTAATGGCGATAACGATGGTGCCGTTCAGTTATCTGTTTCCGGAGGTACCACACCATTCAGCTATTTTTGGGATACCAATGATGGTTCCGGACTTAACCAGATTAATAAAGATCAGTCGGGATTAACTGCCGGTAAATACTACTTTACAGCAACCGATGCCAATAATTGTATGTACGAAGATAGTGTAGAAATCACAGAACCGTTGCCAATAAGTATTGAAGAAACAGCCGTTAATGATGCCTCTTGTAACGGAGCAACAGATGGAAGTATTGATATAACGGTAACCGGCGGAATGGTAGCAACCGATTATATTTATAGCTGGGCCACCGCAGACGGATCAGGATTAGTAGCCGATGCAGAAGATCAAACCGGATTAAGTGCCGGGATTTATGATTTAACCGTAACCGACGATAATGGTTGCGAAGCGGCCACATCCATCACCATCAATGATCCAACAGCTATTACCATTGAAGAAACGGCAGTGTCTGATATCAGTTGTAGTGGATTAACCGACGGAAGCATCGATATTACCGTTACAGGCGGTACCGTGGCAACAGATTATACCTACAACTGGTCTACAGCCGACGGGTCCGGATTAGTTGTCGATGCTGAAGATCAATCAGGGCTTAGCGCCGGAACATACGATTTAATGGTAACCGACGATAATGGTTGCGAAGCCACAACATCAATTACCATAAATGAACCAACAGCCATTTCAATTGAAGAAACAGCTGTATCGGATATCAGTTGCAATGGGTTAACCGACGGAAGTATCGATATTACTGTTACAGGCGGTACTGTAGCAACAGATTATATTTATAGCTGGACAACTGCAGACGGTTCAGGATTAGTTGTCGATGCTGAAGATCAAACCGGATTAGGTGCAGGGATTTATGATTTAACAGTAACCGACGATAATGGTTGCGAAGCGATCACATCCCTCACCATCAATGAACCTACAGCCATTTCAATTGAAGAAACAGCTGTATCGGATATCAGTTGTAGTGGATTAACCGACGGCAGCATTGATATTACAGTTACGGGTGGAACGGTAGCAACCGATTATATTTATAGCTGGTCAACAACAGACGGTTCAGGATTAGTATCCGATGCAGAAGATCAAAATGATTTAAGTGCAGGCACTTACGATTTAACCTTAACCGATGATAATGGATGCGAAGAGGCTACCAATATTGTTATAACTGAACCAGAACCTATAACGATCGTTTCAGATACAGCCATTAATGCAACATCAGAATCGGCAACAGATGGCTCTATTGAGGTTGAAGCAACGGGAGGAACAGGAGTATTGACTTATACACTTACGCCCGGAGATATTTCCAATGAAACAGGTATTTTTGATAATCTGGGGGCTGATGATTATACTGTATCAATAACCGATGAAAATGGTTGTGGCCCGGTTACAACAGACCTTACTGTTAGTTTCCCTGATGCCATTCAATCGATCAGTAAAGCTAAAAATATTAAGCTATATCCTAATCCTACATCTGCAAAAATAACCCTGGAAATAGATGCTGACCGGCAGGCAACTTACACCATTGAGATACTTAATATTGCTGGCCAGCGATTGTATAAAGAAAATACCGAGACAAATGTTAATCTTAAAAAGGAAATTGATTTATCAGAATACGCCAAAGGAATTTATTTTATAAAAGTAATTACCGAAGGTTTTTACTACCAGGAAAAGGTAATTTTTCAATAAAGTGTTGATAATTTGATTTTTAAGAGAGCTCCTGAATCAGGGGCTCTCTTTTTTTAAAAAAGTGTTACAGAATAATAAATAAGATTTCATAAGTTTACACATAAATTTTTCGAAATAATAAATAATTGATTGTATGAATATACTTCTTTTGGGATCAGGAGGGAGAGAGCATACCCTTGCATGGAAAATTAACCAAAGTAAACATTTAAGCAAACTTTATATTGCACCAGGCAATGCCGGTACTGCAAAAGTTGGTGAGAATGTAGCTTTAGATATAAGTAATTTCACCGATGTGAAAGAATTTGTTTTAAAAAACAATATTCAGATGGTTATAGTCGGCCCGGAGCAGCCTTTGGTAGATGGTATCCATGATTTTTTCCTTTCAGATTCAGAGTTGAAACCTATTCCTGTTATAGGCCCGGTAAAGGCTGGAGCCCTCCTGGAGGGGAGTAAAGATTTTGCGAAAGAGTTTATGAATAAATATGCTATTCCTACTGCCCGTTACAAATCTTTTACCCAAAATGCTTTAACAGAAGGCAAACAGTTTTTGGAAACATTAAAACCCCCGTACGTTTTAAAAGCTGATGGATTAGCAGCAGGAAAAGGAGTACTGATTCTGGATGATATTGACGAGGCTAAAGGGGCTTTGGAGAATATGCTCCATGGCCAGTTTGGAGAAGCAAGCCAGACTGTGGTTATTGAAGAATTTCTATCAGGTATAGAAGTTTCTGTTTTTGTACTTACCGACGGAAAATCATACAAAATACTACCCGAAGCCAAAGATTACAAACGCATTGGCGAAGGCGATACCGGGCTAAACACAGGTGGGATGGGTGCAGTTTCTCCTGTCTCTTTTGCAGATAAGCAGTTTATGGATAAGGTGGAAAATAAAATTATTAAACCCACACTTGAGGGGCTTCAGCAAGAAAAAATTGATTATAAAGGATTTATCTTTTTGGGATTGATGAATGTTAAGGGCGAACCCTTTGTTATTGAATACAATGTAAGAATGGGCGATCCGGAAGCCGAAGTTGTTATTCCACGCATAAAAACTGATCTTCTGGAACTGTTTAAACACATATCAGAAGAAACTTTAGAGGAAGCAACTTTCGAAACAGAAGAAAAAGCAACCGCAACGGTAATGCTTGTATCAGGCGGTTATCCCGGGAAATATGAAAAAGGGAAGAAAATACAATCAGTTTATTCCGTTGAAAATTCAATTGTATTTCATGCAGGTACAACCATAAAAAACGGTACCCTCATTACCAACGGGGGCAGAGTGATTGCGATTACTTCTTATGGAGATACCATTTTTGATGCATTGAAACAGAGTTATCAGAATGCTGAAATAATTGAGTTTGAGAAAAAATATTATCGTAAGGATATCGGATTTGATTTAAAATAAATTTTATGGTAAATATCTTAAAGAGCAATCAACCATTTGTAATATTTTTTATTATCCTGTCTGCTATTGGGTTGTGGATTACTAATTTTATAAACCCTGTTGTTGAAACGTTCAGTTTTGATAATAACCAGCTATTATTTTATAAATTTGTTGCCGGCCCCTTTACATTTAATTCTTTCGGGTCATTTTTGATTACATTGGTTTTGCTCATTTTACAGGCTTTCTTTCTTGTACAGTTTAATCGTAGATATATCTTAATTAATTACCAAACATACCTTCCTGCCTTTTTTTATGTTATTATTGCCGGTAGTTTTGTTGAGTTACAACGGATCAATCCTGTGATCTTTGGTGCTATTTTTATGTATATTGCCACACATTTCATTTATGATATTTACCGTAGAGATTATGCTTTAAACAGATTGTACATGGCTGGTTTTTTTATTGCTCTTGCCAGTCTTTTTTGGCCACCCTTTGCAACATTTTTTCTGGTTATTTGGATTGCATTAACGATTTTAAGGCCATTTATCGGGCGTGAATGGATTGTTAGTTTGTTAGGATTTTTAACACCCTTTTTATTTGTATTTACTTATTTCTTTGTATTTGTTGATTTTGCATCTTTAGAAAAATTAGCAGCAGGTTATTTTGAGTATTTCAATGTGCTAAGAAATTTCTCATCCATTCACTATTCGTATTATATCTTTTATGCTTTGCTTTTATTTTTAATTTTGATCGCTAGTTTTACGATTGTTGGTAATTACCAAAAAAAGAAAATCAAGACCAGAAAATATTTTGAAATTAACTGGTGGATGTTTTTTATGGGCGTTTTGATTTTTATATTTTTTGAAAATGTTGGTTATGAAATTATCTATTTTATTGCCATTCCCATTTCTTTTTTACTAACAGAATATTTTTACTCAGTTCGAACAGCCTGGTATTTAAACACATTATTGCTATTGCTGGTAAGTTCGATTGTGTACATACAAATAATAGCCCATTATTAAACGGGCTATTATTCAGTCAATATGTTTTGGGATTTATAATTTCTTCACAAATGAGAGCATAGTTACAGCCAAACCTTGTTCACCCTCTTTAAAGGTAACAAAAATATGATAAACACCTGTTGTAGTACATTTAAAATCAAAATATGGGTAGCTTTTTCCTGTTGCAACAACAAAGTTTGTTCCCAGTAATCTGTTGTTGTCGTAAAGCTGCAGAATTCCCTGTCCCGAGTAATCTTTGGAATTACAAATAGTAAAACGGTATTGTGTATTTTTGTTTAAAACAACTGAGAATCTGGAAGTTGGTGGTTCTTCTCCTGGTTTTGCCGCATCAAGTTTAACCTGAAAATCTTTTAAGTAGGTAACATCTTTTCCGGCAACCATACTGCAAATATCAACCAGTTCTTGTCCTGATTGGGCATTTGCAGTATAAATATTTCCAAATAAAAAGATTGCAAATAGGGTGAATATAACAGATATGTTTTTCATATTTACAATTGTATTATTTTATTACGTATTTTTTCAGTTTTATCGATAATTCTAAACATTGTTTCGTTTGATATTTCGATAAACTGTTGATCATTTTGTTTGATTACCAGCATTCCGTCCTCTTCTATAGCCTCTGGTTCTCCTTTTTCGTATGTAATGATTACATCTCTATATATATTTTGTACTTCTTCCAAATCCTGAATTAGCTCTTTAAATTTAGGATCATTCTCGTAATTTTTTAAAAGTAACATCAGGTTACTTAAAATAATTTTTTGCTCTCCGATTTTTTCAGAAATTTCAGGGCTTGGAGATTCTTTTACTACCCCTCCCAATAGATACATACTTTCAATCCATATACCGGCAACAATTAAGGAACTTAGATTACCTCTGTTGTTTTCTCGCAAATATCGGTCCATTTGGTTAAAATTCTGGACAGAAATATACATTAAAGAATCAAGATTTTGCTGGTTGGTAACTAAGCGTTTAAGGGTAGTGAAATCAAAAAACTGTCCAACACGTATTCCATCAGCAAGGGTTTTGATGGCAGAAATATAATCTAAAACAGAGCCTGTTTTGTTGTACATATTTTGATAGCCCAGGTCGGCGCCAAAAATTCCAAGTCCTATGGCTTTTTTAAAACTTGTATTATAATTATCGATGTAATCGGTAGTTGCCAGATAATTTTTTGAATAGGGTACACCCAGACTTTTTATTAATGCAGCAATTTCAACTGGAGAAGAAATATTTTGTACAATTTCTTCCATTGCCTGTTCCGAAATTTCAAGGTTGCCATCGTAAATCACTGAATCAGGGATCTCAAATTCTTGCGAAAAGTCACTTTCTTTTCGTTTATCAGAGCGGCAAGCTGAAAAAAGAATTAACGGTAATAGTATATAAATCAAATATTTGCTCATAATCTATTTAGTTGATATTCTTTCTTATGCAAATTTAACTCATCTTATAAAGATATAAAAATAATCTAAATCACGAAAAGATTATTTTTTAAACTTAATTTTTTCGGGTAATTCGAGCAATTTTTTTAATACATCATAGTATAAAGTAACGTAGAAAAAAGCTGTTAATACCCATATAAATACTAAATTAAACCAATATGTATTGAAATATGTGCCTGCAAAATATTTGCGTGGCGCATAAAAGTGTGACCGGAAGTTGAAAAAACCATCATTATCCGGATCTTTAAATATAGGATCTACTTGTTGAATTAGCTCATGGTTATATTCAATGATTTTATTTTTTTCAAATACTTTTTTTACCTGATCAGAAACACTTTCGTTGTGATATGCATTTCTTTTGTTTCTATATAAATCGGGATTGGTATTTAAAAGATAGCGGATAATATTTTCTTTTTCGTTATTAGCTTTCTGGAATTGCATGCTATAGAATGAATTCAGCTTTTCTAGAAATTCCTGCGTTCTATCCAGAATAATTTCATTAAATAATGCGGTATCTAATTGATGAGTTGATCCAAAATCCAGTCCGGTACGAGCCTGTTCTTTACTGATTTCATTTTTTAATAATTTCAGATTGTCTGTTATTTCTTTTTTAACTTCGGGATCATCATCAAACATATACCAGTTGTCTTGAATATATTCAATTCTTTTTTCTAATTCGGGTATATAATATACCTGCTTAAAATCGGCATTACTTTCACGTTTTTCAATTTCGAAAAAGTTTTTTTCAAATTTGTTGTTTTTAAATTGATTTACCATGAGTGCCTCGTACGACCATTTGGTTGGCATTATTTCAGCAATTAGAGGAACTTTTTTTACACTGCCAATGCTTCTGTTTAGCTTGTCAAAAGGGAACATGGCTCCGCTCAAAATCATCATAGGGATCATTAACAGAGGGATTAAGATATAAATTGTTACAGCCGAGTTAAATGATGCCGATACATTTAATCCCAACATATTAGCAAATGCTGCCGTAGTAAAAAGGGCAAACCAGTATTCGAATGTCATGCCTTTAATTCCCAAAATATTATTGGCAATAAGGACAAATAAGATTGCCTGGATAGCCGAAATAGAAAATAATATAATAATTTTTGATACCAGGTAACTTGATTTGCTAAGATTTAAGAATGCTTCTCTTTTCAGGATTTTACGGTCGCGAAAAATTTCTTCGGCACTAACAGTAAGCCCGAGAAAAAGGGCAACAATTAATCCCATAAAAATGTAAATGGGTATATTCTCATTTTCGCGAAAAATATAAACATTGGAAGAAGGATCAGCAATGTACCTGATGATATAGGATAAGATAAAACCTAAAACGGGTGCTTCCAGTAAATTAAGTGCAATATATTGTTTGTTGCTTATTTTCGATAAAAAGTCACGGATGGTATAAATTTTTAGCTGTCTAAACCACGAAGGTATACTTAAAGTAGAAGGTGGTGGTACGTTAACAGGTTCTACATTTTCAAGTTTAATATTTGCTTTAAAATTTTCCTCCCATTTGGGTGGAGATATTTTTCTTTTTGGTGTATAGCGTCCATACTCGTCAACTACCTTGGCTTCGATAATATTAAATATAAGTTCGGGGTTTACATTACCACAGGTAGGGCATTCGCCCACATCGCTATTGATTTGTGCATCGAGCCGTTTGAAATACATAACACCTTCTACAGGGTTGCCATAATAAATCATATAGCCTCCTGTATCAAGAATCATCATATTGTCAAACATTTTGTAAATGTCTGACGATGGCTGGTGAATAACCACAAAAATAAGTTTTCCTTTTAAGGCCAGTTCACGTAACAGGTCCATAACATTTTCGGAGTCGCGGGATGAAAGTCCGGAGGTAGGTTCGTCAACAAAAAGAATGGATGGCTCTCTGATTAACTCCAGGGCAATGTTTAGCCGTTTTCTTTGTCCACCACTAATCATTTTGTTTAATGGCGATCCAACTTTCAGGTCTTTACGGTCGTAAAGGCCCAGGTTGTTTAATGTTTTATCTACAAGCTCAATGATTTCCTCTTCGGATTTATCGTTAAAGCATAGTTTGGCGTTATAATAGAGGTTTTGGAAAACAGTTAATTCTTCAATCAATAAATCATCCTGGGGAATATAGCCAATAACGCCTTCGAGTTCTTCGCTTTCGGAATGTAAATCAATGCCATTAATTAAAATTTTGCCTGAAGTTGGTTTACTAAGCCCGGCTAGAACATTTAGCAGGGTTGTTTTACCTGCTCCACTGGCACCCATTAAACCAATTAGTTTTCCCTGGTCTTCGGAGAAGTTTATATTTCGTAACCCAACATCTCCGGTAGGAAAAACATAATCGATATTTTTTGCAGTATAAGATATTTTAATAGATGTACTATCGGCTAAATAATGAGCAACAATGTCGCTGTAATAAATGGGTTTGCCTTTTGGAAGTTTTATGGTTCCTCCATTGGCAAAAAGATAAATGCGTTTATTGTTTACAGGTAATCCATTCAGGAAAATATCTTCGTGCCCGTTATAGCGCATAAAGTAGAGGTCCACACTTTTAACCTGCAGGATAAAAATATTTCCGTCAAGCGCCTCAACTTTTACATGTTTTGCATTTTCGCACTGATCCTCTTTATCGTTAATAATAAGGTTGCTTGTGTAATCTAATTCAGCAATGTCGTTATTAATAACAAAGCTTTCAATGCTAAGAAACTCTTCTTTGGTAAGCTTAAAAACTTCGGCAACGGTATTAATGATTGCCATTCGTTGCTCGGAAAATTTTCTGTCGGCATTTACTAATTCGAAAAGTCGTACCAAAACAATTACTTTCTGTTTTTGGGTAAGTGTTTTGTTAATTTTTTTACAAATGCCCAGTATTCGTACCGAATCTTTTACCGATGTAAGTTTGACTTTTTCGTTTTCTGATTTTTCGGCTTTTTCGCCGGTAAAACCTGCTTTTTCATCGAAAAGCTCAAGGTATTCGGGTACTGCTTCATCATTTAATTGTTGAGTAAGAAAGTTTTTTACATACGCTCGCTCATTCGATTCTACACCTTCGTCTTGTTTTGCAATAATTGCAAATAGTTGCATCAGGGCTTTTAAAATCTCTTCACTCATAATTTAATGTTAAATGATGAAATCATCCGTTTTATAAGGTATAACCTACCTGTTCGAATGGTACGTCTACAATGTCGGCATATTCTTCGCCGGCTTCTTCCATGTCTTCGTCATCTTCCGGGTAGTACCATTTAATTAACACTTCTTTTCCGTTTTCGTGCATTTCTTCCAGTTTCATCAAAATATCTAGTATAAGTTTTGATGAAGCTGTATTGAAATATACTAATTTGAAGGCAAATACTGTTTTTGAATTTGCTTCTTCCTGATATTCGTCAAGCCAGTTAAGAATTGGCTCATAAAAGGTTGTTACATCTTCAGGAAGTGATCTGCCTGAAATTTCAAATATTCCATTTTCTTTATCAAGAATAATGTTCGGAGTATCGTCGGTACCTTTGATCTTAATTACTTCCATGGTTGTTATAATTTATTATGCGTTTCTAGAAATAGATGATGTTAAAAGGAAAAACGAACTTCCTTCGTCGATTGGTAAAAAGTGGAATTCTAGCGTGTTGCCTGTTTTTCGGGCAATGTCGATAAAACCAAGCCCAGCTCCACCTTTTTCAGAGAGTCTTCCTTCTTTCATTTGGCTTTTATACAATTGTTTAAGCCCTTCTTTATCCAGACTGTTAATATGGTTGAGCATTTCGGTAAGCTCTTCAATTTTGTCGTTTTCGATTACGTTACCTGTGGTAACATGGTAATCGGTTTTTCCTTTACTTACCATAAAAATTCCTCTTCCTGCAAATAGAAAATCATCAGAACCAAAAGAATCGGCATGTTTACTAATATTTTGCAGGCACTCAACCATAACATGGAATACCTTCTTCTGTACTGAATTGGCCTCAGATTCTTTAGCCATGTTTGATTCTGTAAGAGAAGTGAATGCTTTGGTAATTTGGTGCGTTATTTCGCCTTCGTAAACCAAAGTGATTTCGTGAGCCTTCATAGATCTGTAAAAGTCGTAAACAAATTCCAGAAAGCCTTTAACGTTACTTTTGTCCATAGGTTGTAAAATTAATATTTATTAAAACAATATAAAACTAAAATTCAATTCCAATCAATAATACGTCGTCAATTTGTTTGTTTTTCCCCATCCATTTTTTAAAGTCGGAAGAAAACAAATTGGCGTATTGTTGCATCGAAAGACCTTTATTTTCAATTATATTTTCTCTGATTCGTTTCGGCATATATTTTCTGTTTTCAGGCCCTCCAATCTGGTCGGGCATCCCATCAGAGAAAATAAAAATCTTATCTCCTTTCTTTAGATCAATCAAATGATTTATAAAATCTTTTTCAGGTTTCTTTTTATGGGGAATTCCACCAATTGCTTTTCTGTTCCCTTTGAACTCATGCAATTCTCCATCGCGTAAAAGATATAATGGCCTGTGAGCACCAGCATATTGTAATTCTTTCTTTTTAGGGTCAATACGACATAAAGCGATATCCATTCCATCACGGGCATCAGCGTCAATACGGTCTTGTTTTAAGGTGCTTCTTACGCCATAATGCAATTTATCTAAAATTTGCCCTGCTTTGTAATTAACATCATGATCTACAATATTGTTTAGTTGAAAGTACCCGATAAATGATAACAATGCTCCCGGAACTCCATGTCCTGTACAATCAACAGCTGCAATATATAAAATGTCTTCTTTTTTGAAAAACCAGGGGAAATCGCCACTTACAACATCTCTTGGGACATAGAAGATAAATGATTTGGGTAAATATTCCTGAATAATTGCTGTATTGGGTAATATAGATGATTGTATGCGTTGCGCGTAGTTTATACTTTCATTAATTTTTTTGTTTTTATCTTTTATTTCTAGCTCAATTTGTTTTGCTTCGGTAATATCGTGTCCTACAAAAAGGATGGTTTCCAGTTCGTTTTCATTAAATTCCGGAATTGCATTATAACTCATTACCCTGTCGCCCAGTTTAGCCGTTGGGATGGTAATTTCCTGATTTAGCTTTTGGTTGGTTTTACGGATTTGACGGATACTTTCTTTAAAGAATGATACCAGCGTTTCTCCAATCTTCAGATCATCAAGCCTTGCATTGATCAGGTCTTTGGCTTTTAAACCAATAAATTCTTCAACCATTGGATTAGCGTAGAAAAACTGTCCTTTGGTATTCATTCGTAATATCAGATCGGGACTGTTTTCAGATAAAGATTGCATTTTACTCTTCATCCTTTCTTCTTTCTCTGCTCTTTTTCTTTCGGTAATATCCTGTGAGTTAAGGATAACACCGTTAATGGCAGGATCATCGAGTAAGTTGCGCCCGGTAGTTTCGATATAAATCTTTTTACCGTCTTTTTTAATGTAAGTATATTGAATTGTTCGTGGAGTGTGTGGATCTTCGAGCAGCATATCGAACATTTCTTTTATAGCTGCTTCTCCCTTTGCGGTTAGGCGATCCATGTCTTTGCCACTCATCATCTCTTCAGGAGTATACCCTAATATTTTGGTTACAGATGGACTCTGATATTTAAGTTTCAGTTCCTGATCGTAAATTGAAATAACCTCAGATGCATTTTCAAGTAGAGAGTGTAATCGTTTTTGAGCATTTTCAACTTCCTTGATTTGCGTTTCAAGTTTTTTGTTTGAAATTTCCAACTCTTCCTGTGTTGATCTCATCTCCTCGGCATTCTGTCGCAATTCTTCTTCGTTTTCTTTCAGCTCTTCTGTCATTTGTTGCGACTCTTGTAATAAACCCTCGGTTTTTTGGTTCATTTTGAGGTTATAGAGGGTGCGGGCAATAATTTCGCCGAGTTCTTTTAGAAAATCTATGGTAAGTTGCGGGAAATGATCTTCAATAGAAGCAAACTCTAACACTCCCTGTAATTTTTCTTCGGTAATAAGAGGTACAATAAGGATACTCGAAGGCTTTTTATCACCCAGTATTCCGGATGTTATGCTTGCATAATCTTCAGGTATCTCGGTACGGTAAACAATATCCTGTTCGTAAGCACATTGGCCAATTAATCCATGCCCGATTTTAAACTCCTGATCTATAAATCGTTTCCGATTATAAGCATAAGTTGCTATATTAATTAGTTTATCTTCCTCTTCATCGTATATGTAAAAAGCTCCTTGAGTTACATTAATATAATTTATTAGTTTTACAATTACATCGTAAGCAAGCTGATCGATGTTGTTGTGCATACGAAGAATGGCTGCAATAAGATCTTTCCCTTCTGATATCCAGTTTTGTTCTTTTTCTTTTTTATTACCTGCCAGAAGATTGTCGCGCATTACCAACAGCGATTTGCCCAAAACATCATTTTCGTCCTTAACCTCGTAATCAATATCATAATTTCCTTCTCCGATATTTTTTGCAAAAGTGGCATTGCGGTTAATATCCTCGTTACGTTGTTTTATTATTTTTTTGAAAGATTCTTTATCGCGTTCTCGCTTTTTTTGGAATAAATAAATTACAAAACCAACAATAAATGGCGTTAAATCAATTAACCAATGCACAGGATTGTTAATATGGATTTGTTTAATGGTAGCAAATGAGATTTCGGTATAATTGACAGAAATGTCTATAATCCAGGCAATAACAGGAAATAGGAGTGATACTCCTACGCCAATAATAATATCATTGTATGAAATTTTGTTTAACTGTTTTTTATGTTTTTTTCCGATCATATATTAAACGATAAATTTAATACTTACTTAAAGATTTTCCAATATGTTCAGAAATTTCTGAAAATATATCTACAATTTCTTTTTTAAACTCCTTAAATGATGCCAGCTCAAGAACCGCAGCCGTTTCTTTATTAACCAAAATTGGAATAATAAGTAAATGGTTGGGTGAACTGGTACCCAGGCCAGAAAGGATTGTAATATAATTATCAGGGATTTCCGATAAATTTAATATGGCTTGATTTTTTGCCACCTGACCGGATAAAGTTTCGCCAAGTTTGAAATTTTGAGGTTCTGTTTCACCAAAATAAGCATACTTGCCCGCAATTGTAAACTCGTCAGTTTCTTTGATGCGTTTAAATAACAATCCCTGAACAATATCAAGTTCTTTAGCAATATTACCGAGTAGTTTTTCTGAGTACTTTTCAAGGGTTAGTTTTGGGTCATCTTTTGGTTGGATTTTATTTAAAAATGCATCAATGTCAATTTTTTGTTCATGTATTTTGTCTTCTTTTTCTTTTCTTTTGTTTTCTTTTTCTGACTCTTCCTCCAAAACCTGGGATTGATTTTCGGCATATAAATCTGCTGATTCTTTCTTGTAGGTTAATATGATTGCCAATGAAAATAAAAATGTAGATATTATAACTGCAATAATAAGTAAGATATACGTTATGCTTTGTCCGCTGGTTATGTCGAAAGTGCTTACCATATTTTTTATCCTTGCAAAAAGGATAAAAATAACAATGATCTCAACAAGTAGGGCAACCGAGGCTAATATTTTGTATAATTTGTAATTCATGAACAAATGTCATTTTATGTTTAACAAAAATTTAATGATTTGTTGAGTTGTAAATATATGATCTACTGATGTAAGTTTTAAAGATGCCTCTGTCATAGTTTTTACCTGACATTCTTTAGGGTCTTGTACAATGGCTGTTCCACCAAGTTGTTTTACTTTTTTTAATCCAAACGCACCATCTCTATTTGCTCCCGAGAGAATTATGCCAATCAGTTTATCGCGATAAGCTTGTGCTGCTGTTTCAAAAGCTAGATCAATAGAAGGCCTTGAATGGTTCACTGGTTCTTCGGTTGATAAAGCAACACGTTTATTTAACTCGATATACATATGATAATTTGAAGGTGCCAGATAACCTCGGCCAGGTTTAATGTTGTCTTTATCATAAGGTTCAACAATGGGTATCCCTGATTTTATGGATAAAGCTTCCACAAACCCTGATCTTACATGTTTTAATCTGTGTAAACATAATATAACGGGTAAAGGGAAGTTCTTGGGTAATGACATTAATATTTTTGTTATTACCTGGAAACTCCCTGCCGATCCGCCTATTACTATTGCTTTATACATTTTTTAAATTTATGATAACTTCTTTTTATAAACACTCTCAGATTTACTCAATGTAATATAATCTTTGTCTGAGTTCCAGTAGTCAATCTTTTCGTTATTGCCAATAATAAGATGGCCTCCCGGAACCAGGCAATGATGCATTATTTTTCAAAAGCGTTCCTGTAATATCTGATTATAACATATCATC